>NZ_JAAHHZ010000100.1:0-22324 GCF_010672005.1 Moorena sp. SIO4A5
CGAGACCGTTGCTAGTGCTGGTGGGGCATTTGGTCAGGTAAAGGTGATTGCGATCGCACTTAATACTGGCCACTTGGATGATCAAGCTGCCCGGTCGGCCATTGAACAGGTACAAACAGAGACTGGCTTACCTTGTACCGATGCTGTGCGATTTGGAGCAGATGTATTGTTGAAAGCAGCAATTGGTGATCGGGAGTCGGGAGTCGGGAGTCGGGAGTCGGGAGTCGGGAGTCGGGAGTCGGGGTAAGACAACAATTTACTGTACCTTGTCAGTATGATAAACGCTATAAACATGTTTCCCATCTCCCCATCTCCCCAGCTCCCCAACTCCCCATCCTTACAAGGGTAGGTTTTTTACAAAGGGGCAATTATGTACTTTGATTACGTAGAAATTCCTAAAAATCTGTATCAAAATACACAATTACGGGATAATTCTCCCCATTTCCAGCTTTTCCCGATTCCCGATTCCCGATTCCCGATTCCCAATTCCCGACTCCCGACCCAAATGTAAAAACCTACCCCTGTGAGAACTCCCCATCTCCCCATCTCCCCAGCTCCCCATCTCCCCATCTCCCCAGCTCCCCATCTCCCCATCTCCGGATTAATCTTGGCGTACCTGGCATACTGAAAGAAGGGGGCAAGTAGCAACTACTCCCAGGAAATCTTGACCAAGCAAATTTTAAACGTTAATTCAAACGTTAATTCAATCCAATGAAACGTGAATCCAACAGTTCTAATGGGATGCCTGAACTTAATTACACAACCTTAGCGATTCTTGGTGGGGTTTTTGTCTTGGGACTTGGGGTTGGTATTGCTTTTAGCTCTGGTGCCACTCTCAATCCAGAAAATGTTGCCTCCCGTGAAGTGATTGACCGCAGCGCGCCAAATCCAGAGCTTTGTATTCAGTATGGTGCCAGTGCGATGGTGACGGATATGCAAGTTTTCGTGACTCTCAATCCCTTTAATGTGTATGTGACCCAGCCCAAGATGCGACCTGGGTGTGTTTTACGTCGGAATAACTGGTCAATTTTGGAACAGAGGAGGCTGATCTCATCGGAACAGGTCCGGGAATGCAAAAATCGGATGAATACTTTTGGTTTCACTGGTGTCCTTGAAGGTTCACCAGAAATCCGCTGTATCTATCAAAACGATGCAACCGGTAACTTATTCCTTAATCAAGGGGGTGCCACCGGACCACGGGAAACGGATCAGTTTTGAACTCCGATCTTGCACCAAGTTTAAAATTTACCTGTAAAAGTAGGGAACAGGGAACGGGGAACAGGGAACAGTGATTAAGATTTTACTCTCTCTTGATGCAAAGGGCGAGTGGGAGAAACCCCGTTTTACCGACTGCATCGCTTTCAGTACTGAAATTGATTGTTATCGCTTCCGTTATTAAGTTTTTTTTGTACTGGTGCAAGATTTCAGCCCAGGATTAGTATTTTTATAATACTGTTTTCGTCAATTATTACCCCCTGCTCCCTATTCCCTATTGCCTATTGCCTATTGCCTATTGCCTATTGCCTATTGCCTATTCCCGATTCCCGATTCCCGATTCCCTCCAATATAGATAAGGAAATTGTTTGATTTCCTTATCTCGATTTCATAGGTCCTTAATAAGGAGAAGACCAAGAGCGAACTTCGCCTAAAGTCACAGGAATTAAATCACTAACATCAATGGTAAAGCGGAAGACTTTCTTAGCTCGACGGTTGTTTTCTGGGTCAAAGAATTTCAACTGCACATCCCAACAATCACTATCCATCCGACAGAAAGGACTGCGCTGCACTACAATACTATCTAATTCCATTCCAGCTGCTACTGCTTCAGAGAAAGTTTGAGCTGCTTGGAAAGCGTTTGTTGCCGCAAAATTCAGCGCCCGGTCTTGAGAAGTTTGTCCTAAGTTACGCAGATCATAGTAAACCCGGTTGAGAAAACTGCTGAGGCTTTTCCGCATTTGCTCATCATCTGCCTCTGCCTGCTGACCCCGTACCGCTTCCAAAGCAGAAGAAACCAGCGTATTCACCCTCCAACCGTAGATGCCACGAGGACTTACCGGTTCAACCACTGGAACAACTTGCCCAGAGAACAGTTTTACGGTTCTTCCCGTTAACCGTCCAGGGATACTTACCCGTTCAATGTATTCCTCAGAATCTTCTGCTTGTACTTCCCCAGAGAGCAATTCCTGAAATGCAGCATAGACATCTCTGGCAAAGGACCCCGAAGGTTCGAGGGCGTAAATTGGAGTCAACTCCATATTCAGCGTCCAAATTAAGGACTTGGCTTCCGACAGATTTGCCTCCAGATAGTCCACCATCTGACGGGCATCATAGGGATTTGCTGGCACCTGAGTGCCTTCAATCTCATAAGGTGGCATCAACTGTTTGAAGGAGTCGCGCCGTGCTTCGGTTCCAAAGTCGTAACCCAGGGTTCCGATCACATAAATTATATCGCCACCACTGGCTTGAACGGGCTGGCTGGGGGTAATTGCATTTGCAGTAGTGTTGGACATTGCAGAGATCTGGTGATTTGATGTGGATACAGATGAAGTTGATACAGAGGTCGCGGTGACCGGGGCTTGTGTAGATTGAGGTTCAGAAGCAATAACAGCAACATCAGTGGGTTGTGCAGGGGCTACCGCTGTCTCAGTTGAGGAGGCCGCAACGGCAGGTTGAGCTTCTGTGGGATCAACGGCTGAAGTCACCTCAGCACTGAGTGCCAGTTGGGGGCTAGTTTCTGGCGTTCCGTCACAGCCACAGCCCGATGCTTCAACGGTTGAGAGTTCTTCAGATTCAGACATGGTTTCTCCTGTTAAATCAGTAAACGCCCCAGCAATATTAACCTCACCCACCAAACAACGAGGACGCTGATCGTTTTCCGGTAGGTTACAGGGTAGGGCTGTTTTTAGCAAGGCAGTACGAACTTTTTGGGGGTCAGGTTCTTCACCCCGTTGCCGTTGCAGACTGAGCAAAAGTGCCGCAACTCCACTGACAATGGGGGTGGCAAAGCTGGTGCCACTGAGTCTGACTGTACCACCTCCGGGTTTAGCTCCTAGAATATTCTCTCCCGGAGCCAGAATCCCTTGGTTTTGATAGGTTTGACCCCAATTACTCAGTTCTAGGGGTTGTCCCTGGCCATCCGTGGCTCCAACTGCTAGGACAGCCGGAAGGGCAGCGGGAACGTGTAAACACTCACACCCGTCATTGCCCGCAGCCGCCACAATTAATACATTATTGTCTCGGCACAGACCGACAGCCTGTTGGAGCCAGTCCTCTGCTTCACCATAGTCAGTCAGTTGTCCGCCGCTGATATTGATAATATGCGCTCCGGCATTAACGGCCTGTTCAATGGCACGAGACAAATCCAGTTGGGAGAGGCGGCGACCTTCATCGGCGAACACAGGTATGACTAACCCCTGGCAGTTCGGGGCAATCCCCTGCACAGGAGAACCATGCTGACCCAAAATCAGACTGGCAACATGAGTCCCATGGCTCGACATCCTCCCCCTCGGGTGTGCCTCTCCCTGAACTAACGTTGGCAACCGCTTTAGCCTAGCCCCATCAAAACAAGGATGAGCCTGGTCAACAACCCCATCTAGAACTGCAACAACAACTTGGGAGTCCCCTTTGGTTTTTTCCCAAAGTCCCTGTATTCCTGGGATTTTAGCAATTTCAGACATTGAATCCCAAACTAATTTTGGATTGTTAAGCCATTGGTTAACATACTATGTCCAGTGGTATAGAAGACTGATATAGCCACAAAACTTAATATTTAGGCACTTGCGTGTAAAAAAAATATCAATTAAAGTAGAATGGGCAGAGTTATATATAGCAATTTTTAGCGACGTTTGAGGACAAATCTTATCTTTTATCTTTTTAAGGCAAAAGGCAAAAGGCAAAAGGCAAAAGGCAAAAGGCAAAAGGCAAAAGGCAAAAGGCAAAAGGTAAGCTATCAGCTATCAGCATATGCTTAGATGGGCAAATCCCCAAACTTTCAATTCTGTCAAATCTCGAAATATTAAATTATCCTGTTCGATGTTTATTTTAAGCATTAGGCATTATAGCTGACCGCTGACTGCTGACCGCTGACTGCTGAATGTTGAGGGCAAAAGGCAATATTCAAGAGGGTTTTAAAGGAATCAGCCTCAAATAAAACTGTACCTCATAACTGCGAGAAACGCTAGAATCTGGAATACTCAAAAAAACCAAACTGTTTTTGACCACCCTAAAAGCTTCTTGATGACCTCTTGCCTCTTGCCTCTTACCTCTTGCCTCTTGCCTTTCCCTAAGAAAGTATGTTCATACCTCAAATCGAAATGCTATAGTCCAGGGCTATAGTAGGGTGGGCAAAGTTCTATAATCTAGAATACTCAAAAAAACCAAACTGTTTTTGCCCACCCTACAAGCTATTCCCAATAGTCCAGGGCTATAGTAGGGTGGGCAAAGTTCTATAATCTAGAATACTCAAAAAAACCAAACTGTTTTTGCCCACCCTACAAGCTATTCCCTCGGTTCAGCTCAAATCGAAATGCTATAGTCCAGGGCTATAGTAGGGTGGGCAAAGTTCTATAATCTAGAATACTCAAAAAAACCAAACTGTTTTTGCCCACCCTACAAGCTATTCCCAATAGTCCAGGGCTATAGTAGGGTGGGCAAAGTTCTATAATCTAGAATACTCAAAAAAACCAAACTGTTTTTGCCCACCCTACAAGCTATTCCCTCGGTTCAGCTCAAATCGAAATGCTATAGTTATTAAGGTTTGACTGGAACAGAAGCTAACATAAATTCCCCGACAGAAGACTCTTCATAGTAGTCAATTCCAGTGGCTTTTTGAAATAGATCAGAATTACCTGCTCCGATACCGCAGGGGGCTAAATTCATACTGGTGGCAACCAGATAGAAGGTTTGATACATAACTCCAACGTGTTTTAAAATCGCTGCATAGGCCATGGATTGATATTTCCAAAACATTCGTCCAAACCGGGCGGTAATCACGAATACAACCTGGGGCTGATCATGTTGAGCGCTGGCAAACCAAACATCCTGAACTAATGCTTCCGTTTCTGCGGTCCATGCTGAGACTTGACACAACACATGGTCTAAGGGGTGATAGTGATAGAGTCCCTGTTCTAATCCTTGACAAGAGTTAACCACGGGATAAATTTCCAATTCATAAATCGCACCCCCACCAGGATAGGGACGGTTACTGACCTCTCCCCGTTCTGTATCGAAGAGTTTTTTCACCCTGGCGCAACGATAGAGAAACTGCCCCAATTGTTCAAGGGTGATCGGGGTTTCGTCATATCGCCGGATCGAACGGCGAGTTTCCAGTGCCTGACTCAAGGGCATATCGCTTTGATTGAGTTCCTCTAAGTTGGGTTTTGCCAAGGGAATCACCACATCGGTCATCAATGGCTTCACCCCAGGCAAGGGGTCAATTTTACCGACATAGGGAAATATGCCACCCAAGGGATTATTATGTCTACCGAGGCGACTGCGGGAATGGAACAGTAAATCGTGAAATTCCCAAAACACTAAGGGTGGAGTTGCTTCTTCGCTCTCAACCTCTTCATCTTCTTCAAGAGGACTAGCAAAGGATGCAGACAACATCTGGGCCGCAAACAGTAAACTGAGAAACTGTTGGGCAATCTCTTCAGTAATTCCCGGAATTTCCTGACTCAAGCTGGCAGCGGTTTGGGGTTGAGATAACTGACTCACTAACCCAGGACCCCGCCAGTCTGAAAATTTAATCTTACCTTTGGTAAGGGGAGACTCTAATACCATTTCCCCTTCGACTTGATGGAGATAGGCGAAGCGAGACAGGGTAAATGCGAACGCATCCCAATCAATCTCAGGACAATCGAAGTAATAATCCCCTACCATGGGGATAGCGATCGCAAGGGGAGAAAGCTCAGGGGATGAGGGGGGGATGGCGTGACAGATCCAGCCCAGTTCGATCAGACGATTCAGGTAAGCATCGAACTTTTCCCGGACTTGTGTGCCGTCGGTTTCTAGGACTAAGGTTTGAAGTTGCCCGGCGGTGTGGGTTCCCTGTTTGAGAGCATCTAGAGCAGTTTTTAATCCCGGTTCCGGTTGATGAAATGTCAGCTTACGGCTTGAAGATTGGAGCAGAATATTGCTGTCAACAGAGGTGAGGGTGATTTCGGGTTTGAGGGAAACAGTTAAGGATGAGAAAGTCATTCTTCCAGTCAGAAGTCAACAGTAAGGCTGCATTTAACATTAACCCAAGCTGACAACAGATAACGAGAAGAATTTTTGCGCGTTAGCAACACCCTATATTATACCAAGTTGCGGTCAAACGTACAACTTTCTCTTCCGCCAATCTCCCTATCTCCCTATCTCCCTATCTCCCTATCTCCCTATCCAACCAATCTACTCTGTTTGAATGCAACTCGGTATTAAATTTGATCGGGATTAATGCCCAGCTGTCGTAACCGTTCTGGGAGTTGTTCAGCTCGTTGGTGTTCGAGTTGAGCTTTTTGTTGTCTTTCCTACGTTGCAAAAGCAAGTTCTGATCACAGGCAGCAATCAGTCCAACTTTTGATGCACTGAAAAAACAGATCACACTTGTCTATACAAAGTAGCTAGTCTGCGGGTAAACAAGCTTCTGCTAGTATTTATGGTGCATCTCATATTTGTAAAAAAGATGGGAAGTGTGGGGCCCGGGCGCGGGAATTTTCGCCCGAATTTTTGCCTAATTGCAAAAGCGATGCAGAGGTGCGACCCGTGGCGAATTTAATTACGGGTCAAGCGCACCTAAGCGGTCTTGGGGAGGCAGCGCGGTCTTGGGGGTCTCCCCCACTCGCTATTGCCGTGGTTTCCCCCATGAGCGACTGCATCAAGACACTGAGATGCACCCAGTATTTATTAGAGTTTAGATAATTATTACTAATAACCTGATATTCAAATTGCTATATTTTTCCATTAAAAATGCCTTATTTAAGGTAAATGCAATGTTGTATCACTACTTATTTATCACTACCATACTGTGTACTTCCTTTCCAATGGCAGCAATTACGCCAAGAGCCTGCGTATCTGTGACCGAGTTCCGGCAGAAACTAGCTTTATTGCCGACGCCTTCAACCAAGCGGCTGGTTTCCCAGCTAGTGATGTCGGGATTGCCTTGTTCGAGAGTACCAATCCCTTAGCCACCAGTGGTTTAGCTGAGCCGAACATCTATCTGACTAATATCCCCGATAGCGATCGCGGTCGCTATTACTCACCGGGAACCTCAGTGCCCGCAGGATGTAATGTAGCGATCAACCAAAATGGAGTAGTGGTTGTCGAAGTCGGAGATGTGCCCCAAGCTACTGCACCAGGAGAGCCACCGAATTCCTATGGGTTTATCCGATTCCGGGGTCGAGTCAAGTAAACTGTTAGCCATTTAAATTGTGAATGGGGGCGCTTTGGGGAGATGGGGAGAGCCGAAACACTCAATACTGGCAAATTCTAGCTAGCGATCGCAAAAGTGCTAGTGCAGAAAATGCCAATGGCCAAACCATCACCCATGATTCTCTAGAATTGCCTGACTATCATGATAAGAGCAGGCTCGGAGAGGAACGAATTATGATAGCTAGCACAGCTACTTACGAAGTTACCTGGGAAAAGTTACCTGATGATTTCGTTCTAGATGACGAACCAGTGGATAATATCAATCAACCATCCCTGGCTGCTGCTCTGACACAAAGTTTGGAAATTGCTGGCAAACTACCAGCTAATGCCCTGACTACTACCAATTATGGCATCTGTGCCACTTTGAATGGCAAAATCGCGGTAAAAGCCCCAGATTGGGGATATGTGCCATCGATTCGGGTGCCCAGAGAAGAAGTGAAACGCAGTTATACCCCAACACTTCAAGGGGATATTCCTGCTATTGTCATGGAATTTCTCTGTGATACTGAAGGTGGGGAGTATTCCAACAAGCCAACCTATCCTCCGGGCAAGTGGTTTTACTACGAGCAAGTGTTACAGGTTCCCAACTATGTCATTTTTGAGCCAGACACTGGAGTAATAGAAGTCTATCGGTTAGATGATTCAGGACGTTATCAACTCCAACCACCCGATGGTAATAACCGTTACTGGATTGATGAAATCAGCTTATTTCTGGGTATCTGGCAAGGAACTAAGGAAAACGGAACTGGTTACTGGTTACGTTGGTGGGATCAGCCAGGAGAACTGTTGCTGTGGGGTTCGGAGTTGGTGATCGAGGAACAGCAACGAGCTCAACAGGAACGGCAGCGAGCTGAGCAGGAACGGCAACGAGCTGAACAGGAACGGCAGCGAGCCGAGAAATTGGCAGCGCAGCTAAGAGCAGCAGGCATCGAGCCACAGGGATAATTGCTCAACTGGGATATCATATCCATTCCGGTAGCATTGCTCTTTTCAAGCTTGGGTAATTGGTCATTGGTCATTAGTCATTGTGATTACTCTCAATCCATGACTTATGGCCGATAAATGGAAAAAATAAAAGCCAACCAAAAATTAGTTAACACTTAACCAACTAAACATTTCGGCAACGGATAATTGCCAATCTTTAAGACTATCTAGTACAGGTAAAATTTCTTGATATGATTTGATTTCTGGCAATTGATTCGGTTTAAAGATCATCACTGATTCATCTTCAGGATCAATTAACCAGCCTAATTCTGTTCCTTGGTTCAGACAAAACAGAATTTTTTTTATCACTTTATTCGCAGATTGTTCAGGAGAAAGAATTTCGATTACCCAATCATGATAAAGCTCAAATTTCTTGGCAATTCTTCCTTTTTCTGTTTTCGGAATACGATCCCAACTAAATACTGTAATATCTGGAACAATAGAACGTCCCCCAAAAGTACATCTTAATTCAGGGAAAGCATGGGCGATTTTTTTCGATAAAACAACGTCATTTATCGCTGTACCAAGACGAATTTGTAAGGTACTATGTTCTCCTTGAGGCATAGGTTTTTGTTGAATTTCTCCATTGACATATTCACTAGCAGGTTTCGTTTCAGGAATTTCTAAAAATTCCGCCAGGGTCAACGTTTGTCTAATTTGATTAACAGCAACCATTTATGACCTCCTGTTTGTTAGATTTTAAGTAAGCATTCAGCGGTCAGCCGTCAGCCGTGAGCCGAAGGCTCACGCTTCGCGAACAGCTTATTTTATTCAAAAGCTGTTGCTGTAGCGTGTGCTATGGACATAAACTGTTCCCGTAGCGTGGCCACAGGCCTTTGGCTGATAGCTGTTGCCGTAGCGTTCGCGTAGCGCATTAGCTGATAGCTGATAGCTGAATGCTTAAGATTTTTACTGTTGCTGGATTCAGTTCCAGTAATCCCCACCAGAAAAGCGATGCTCGGTACGAGCCGCTACGCGAACGCATCCTACAAGATCCGTTTACTCTTTCAACCAATCAAATATCTCACCCACCTTAAGCTGCACTGCTTCGGCAAACTCTGGCACCGGCAACACCACCTCTAAGTTCTCAAACAGTTGCACGGATTTATCGGCACTATAGACAAATATCAAGGACTCTTCCGGATCCAATAACCACCCCATGTTAGTACCATTGTCGAGACAATGGAGAATGTTGCGAATGACTTTGGTTTGGCTCTGCTTGGGGGATAAGATCTCGATGGTCCAATCTGGATGTAGATTGAAGGAATTAGCCACTTGGCCATCATGATCACGAGGAATCCGTTCTGTACGAAAGACGGCAACGTCTGGGACAATTGATCGCCCACCAAAGGTACACCGCAGTTCGGGGAATGCCTGGGCAGTTCGCTCTGGCTTTAAGGCGAGTGTTAAAGCAAAACTCAATTCCCGTTGAAGGATGCTGTGCTTTCCTTGAGGCATAGATTTTTGTTGAATTTGTCCATTGACATATTCACTAGCAGGTTTGGTTTCAGGAAGTTCTAAAAATTCCGCCAGGGTTAACGTTTGTCTAATTTGATTAACAGCAACCATTTATGAGCTCCTCAGGACTTACGCGGTTAAGTTGATAAGCGCCCCCCTAGCCCCCCAATTTTGGGGGGTAATGATGTCAAAGTCCCCCAGAATTGGGGGATTTAGGGGGCAAATGCGTAAGTCCTACTCCTGTTTCTTAGATTTTAACTGTTGCTGGATTCAGTTCCAGTCATGCTCACCAGAAAAGCGATGCTCGGTACGAGCCGCTACGCGAACGCATTCTCCAAAACGCGATCGCATCTTTCATTCACTACAACCATCGCACTACAAAAGCTAGATTTGCTTTAAGATATCATCGTACTTGCTGTGTGGGCCGATCCAGAACCATAGAACTCCCTCTGGTTCATCAGAACCTAAAGCTCTATAATTTCTACCTACTCTTACCGACCACAAACTTTTGATCTTTTTTAATTTCAAAGATGGATGTTTGGGATCTTGCTTAAGCAATTCATAGTTCTTATCTGCTAATTCTTGAATTTCCTGTGGCAACTGACGGTAGTACTCCCAAAACTGTGAAGTAGTGAAATGCTTTAAATTTCCTGGCACTTTCCCTCTCTGAATTCTTGCCTTGCTTGTTTAATTAGATGATCTAGCTTGCCAGATTCAAAGTCTTCCTCAATTTGCTTATCCCATAGAGATTCATAGAATTCATCAAGCCATTTAACCAGATCTGTTAATTCTCCCGTAGAGAGTTTCATTACTGCTTCTTTGATTTCTGCGACACTCATAAAATTCCATCGCCTTTATCTACTGCATCTATAATTATAATAGTGATCTCCCATACCGCCAAATTGGGGAAGGGATGGAAGTCTAGAAATACCACAGGAAATTTTTGTCTTGAGGTTAATATTACCGTGTATGTATGGCTTGAGGTGCATAATTTACCACAAACGCCGCCCTCAATAAAATAGCGATCGCCCCTCAATTCACTACAAGCGATCGCCCTATTTCCCAATTTAAGAATCAGCTACACATCCTTCGCCTTGATGATCCAATTGACGTAGATGTTCTTGGGGCGGGTTTCTTTTCCACCTGCCTCCATCATGCTAGCAGTTATATCCCCACTTTTCTGGATATCGCCTGTTGTGTTAGCATCTTTTTTGTCTTGATTACCGTTGCCTGTTGTGTTCTTGAATTTGTGATTGTGAGCTTTAAATTCATCCTCCTGCACAGAACCAACATTATTACCCTCATTTCCACCTCTACCAGAAGCAGTGCGCTCATGAGTATCTGGATCTCGTCCTGCCGTACCATCTACGCCTCGGACAAAGCGACCTCGCAAATCGGGTACCCTGAAAAATTGAGCATTTGAAGCTACTCCATAATAACTTCCAATTACGCCGTTTAGCTCCGGATAGTTGCTCTGTAGATACTGGTTCCCATCGCAGATAAGCCATCCTTGACGTTGTAATTGTCCTGCAGCAGTTCCGTCAGTTTTTCCTGCATATGCCATAATCGTTCCAATTGGTACTGTCATGATTTAAGTTTCTCCTTTGTTTGATTTCAGTGTTTATTTGATAGTTCGATCCATGTCCATAGGACAATAAATCAGGGTTTGATATTTCCTGTTATGGGGGTCGGATCGAATGGTTTTGATTGTGAGTTTTCATAATTTTAGATTCTCCTTTGTTTTATTTCAGTGTTTATTTGATAGTTCAATCCATGTCCACGGATAGGAAATCTTCCCATTTACCCTCCTCTTCACCACCATGCGTGGAAGACGGCAAGCGGATTTCTGATAGAATCGGGAAGATAGGTTAGTGTTCTTGTCGGTAATGTCATCCTATGCCTGTTTTGAATAAACTGATTCTTTTCCCTAAAAACAAAATCCCGAAGAATTTGAGGATCTGTGCTATCAGCAGCAGAACCCATACGCCTTAATTCTTCATGGGCTAATTTAGCAGGGAGGGAATCGAAAGGAGACGCTAAACCTCTATTCGCGTTGTAAAGTGCGCGTGAGGGACTTCCAGGTGGCATTCGGAATTCCCTTGCAATATCAGAGTTTATCGCCTGCCTTGTTAGTCTATTTGCTATAATCCTCCCACATGGAGGATTATGAACCAAAATCCGTTTCTGGGTTACATAATAAGTATGCGCCCCGCCTACTTCAAAATTAAAGACTTGCGATCGCTCTAACTTCATTTCAATCCTGTCTAGACTTAATTTACGCCCAGCTTTATTGAGCAAAATATCGCCTTTTTTTAGACCTTCCGCAGGAGTCCAACCTTTTCCATTTACCCAGAAAGGATGCTCTGGGGTTGTTATAATTTCCTCCTCTCCAAAGGTAAGCAGAACAATATATCTTGATGTCCGCTCAAATGCTTCCAAAACGGGATACAATCCTACTTCACCCGTGTCTTCATTGAAAGCCCAGACTAAATCACCTTTCTCGATTTTTTCAATCGCTATAAAACCATCTTCAACCGCTACCTCAGTACCTGCCACAAAACATTTGGTTGTGTTATCTTCGGCAATGGTAGCAGCACCTCGTTCTTCTAAGGTTGCGGCACCTTTTTCTTCAGCAGTAGCAGTAGCTCTTTCTTCCAGGCCAACAGCAACTCTCTCTGCTGCTTCTTCCTCTCCTCCTACTGGTATAAGTAGGGAGCCTACTTCTGCGATACCTGCACCAAATTGCTCATCCTTGTTAATCTTGAATGGATGTGGAATCCCTACAGATTTCCCTTGAGACATCCTGTATGCGGCATAAGCCATACTGTAAGGTGAAGAAATTATATTGGCAAAGTTATAAGCATCAACGCCTAAGTTGACCGCCTCCTTACCTAAGCCTGAGAAAAAGCTTGTAAACGAACCAAAATTTCCTGTTGATAAAGACTTATCCAGGTCAGGTGCCAGGAATTTTATAGCGAAATGACCGACAGGGTTGATTTTTGACCAAACATGATACACAGATTTGGTGATATCACCTAGAAAACTGAAAACGGATTCTCCTGTTGGATCAGTATGTGATAGAGGATCGTTTCCTGCATAGAGATAGGGACTGAAAAACTCTCCTGCGGGGTCAATGGTATAGAAACGCCCCAACGTGCTGTCGTACAAGCGTGCGCGATAATTATATAAGCCAGTTTCTGGCTCGTATTCCTGTCCGGTATACCGATAACTGAGAATTTGCCCATCCCCTGTTGTTCGCAGTAGATTGCCAAACGGCATATAGTCATAGGAAGCAGCAACTGGATGCTGATCACCGGAAACATCAATAACGACTCGACTAGAACCCTCGTGATCCTTCAAGACATAGTAGAGTTTCTGGTTTTTCACCATCGCCAGCAAACCACCAGGTCCATAGATATAGAGAACTTCAGACTCCCCATTGTTTACATCCCTAATCTTCTCCAGCAACGGATAGGAGTTCATACCCCGGATATACAGTTTGGCAGTATTAGGGGAATTCCCACGCCAAGATTGTTTCAAAACCCGTTGATTCTTACCACCATAAGCATAGGTAACCAGACTGACAGTTTCATCATCTACCGCAATTGATCTGGTCAGTTGAGTCATGGGGTCATAGGTAAGCTTAGAGAGTGGCTTATTTAAGCCGCCAGCCCCTTTAATGGCAGTAGTAATATTGCCGTTGTCATCATAGTGGAAATCATCCTCGTTCCCACCAGTATTTTTGACCTGATTCGTACCTGGAAGGTAGGAGAATTGCGCCTCATCGCTACCCCGTTTAACATCCAAGAAATTCCCATTAGGATCATAAGTGACAGGTTGACCAACACCGAGATTACCCGTTTCGATCTGGTTATTCTGGGCAACCTTTAACTGGTCGATATTATCGTACTCAAACCGATAATTATAGGCTTCGGGAGCATTTTCCCAAGCGAAAGCCTGTTCAATTTGACTAATTTCGCCATTGTAATAGCCGTTATCGTCACTTTCTTGGGGCGTATATTCAAGGGTTTCGTTAAAGAAATCGTCAGCAATTTGAGTCACCCATCCCGGCGAATTATACTGGTAATACCGTTTGATTTGACCAGAATTGCCATTGTGCAACAACTCTGCTTTCAAGCTGCCATTAGCGTTATAGTGATAAGCTGCCAATGTTTCTGGCTGATCGGGAGATGTGCCAATGCCCTTGAGATAACCGAGATGGTCATAGGTGTAAAAGATTTCTGTGGGGCTTTCACTGCTTGTTTCTGTCCCATTGGGATAAGTTATCTTAATGACATTGCCCAGGTTATCGTATTCATAATGGGTAATATAGGTTTCATCCCCATAAGCATTGACTTTGAGGGTTTTGCTGAGAACATCCCCATATACATCATAGGTAAACGTCTCCTCCACATCTGGCTTACCGTCATCACTATTATTGGTTAAGATTTTAGTTAACGCACCGATGGCATAAGGAGAAACCCCATCTCCATCATAGAAATACTTTTTTCGCCAAGTAGGGGGAGTTGATGGCCAATCAGGAGTTTCGGCTTTCTCCTGAAGGTCAGCTTCATCCCAAGTATATTCTAGATACCCCTTTTCCACAGGTCGGCTCAGGCGATCGTACTTAGTATAAAGAATATAGGGTGATTGTGCTGCTGCTCCATTAGCATCCTGCATGAAACGAGGTTTGCCCCCTCGGTCATAGATGTATTGTGAGGACTTATTATCAGGATTATAACTTTGCGTCAACCGACCTAAGAAATCATACTGATTGGTGGATACCCATTGTTCCGGTTGCGAGCCATCAGGGGGCTGGTAATAGTTGGGGGGTTTAGTGGTAACTAGCCTTCCAGCATCATCATATTCATAGGCAAGGGTGATATATTCATTTGTTTCCGGTTCAATCAGCGTTTTCTTGGCAAGTATTTGGCCTGCTTGATCTTTGAGGGTATAAGTCTTGACCCCATTGGGATCGGTAATAGTCTTGATCAGATATTCGTTACCAGGAAACTTGAACTCGCCAAAAACATCCCCTTCCCCGTTAATCCCATAACCATACCTCAAAGTATGATTCAGAGCAGGATTGTCTGTATTTGCGATCGCAAAATCCTTCCCTGGTTTACCCCTTTCCATCACCCGCGATAACGGAGAGTTCTCAAACAACTTACGAGAATAAGGATAGCCCCCATCATCGGAGAAACCGCCCCCTGTAGCTGAGTAATACTGGGCAACATCCCCTTCCATTACTCCAGTTTCCCAATCAAATGTAGTGACAAAATTACTCTGAAAAGCAAACAAAGTATTCTCATATTGAGCCGTTTTTGTCTGCACTGCTGCACGTCCAAGTTCGTCATAGATAGCTTGGTTAACCAGACAATTTACTCCTTCTAGCAATTGGGTTTGCTTCTTGCGACCATTGCCATCGAGATAGTCAATAGAGGTCATCGGATCTTGGAAGACGACAACATCTTGATAAGAAACCCGATCTCCACAGAACAAGCTCAACGCCCCAGAAACCGTCTGGTCTAGGATGCCAGCAAATAGTTGTTGCCCATCAACATAGAAAAGAACAGCACTCTCTATAGCAACAAGAACCCAATCTCCCGCAGGTTTCATAGCCGATGGAATCTTATCACCGTTTACCTGCCACCCATCCGAGGACGACCATTGAACGGTCAGATGTGAGCCAATGGAGATACCAAGGGGCTGATTCACTGTTTCTGGCGGAGTTACTTGCACTCGCACCCCATAATTAGAGTAAGCATCGGAGTTTTTGAGAGTTATCTGGTCTGTTTGCGTACCAACGTGAACCAAAGCCTCATTTTCCACCTTCCACGCATTGGCATCTCCATCCCATATATCCTGCCATTGTCCATCATGGAAGTTATCGTAAATCCCCCCATTTCTGGCAGCAATCCGCAAGCTACTGTTAGGATCTGTCCCAGTGAATGCGTCATTCCCTTGTCGGGAATAATAGGGTACTGTTAAAGTACGGACATTTTCATCTGGGCCAATAGTAGCTATCATTCGCTGATAGTTGTCATAGACATAGCGCAGAGTGTCGGCATGATTGCCAAGTTTAGCTGTCATGATTTTGTATTTAGTGTCATAGACATTCCCTTGGAAACCACCCATCAAAGGAACAAAGCAAATATCATCGATTAAAAAAGATTTAGATGTTTTTTGATTAGATATTTCTAGTCCTAACTGTGTTCCTTGAATTTTATTTGTATCAATTACATGATGCCAATATTGCCATACGCTATCAGTTGATTCAATGGGCACAGTAATAGGTTGCCCTACAGGGTTATCACCGTTGTAAAATTGTAGTTGAACTTGGGCTTTACCCCCATCTGTTTCAAACGCTGTTTCTGTTTTAATCCAAGCATAAATAATATAGGTTTGAGCAGTATTATTCAGGGTTAGATATGCTTGTTTTTTGAGAGTAAAATTAGGGTGAAGTCGCAAACTAGAAACACCTGTATGAGCATCTCCGGTGACAATCAAAGCAGTTATATTACCTTGATTTATACTCCAATCACTGAGATTCTCGTAAGCTTCAAACCCTGTATAAGTTACCTCTTCAATCGTAGCATTAGTAAATTGAGCAACAGGATAAAATTGCTGGTTATCTAATAGAGTTGAAGTGTGAACCCCATTGACATCAATCAAATCTTGCGCTACTCCATTTGAGGTACGATAAATTACTTCTGAAACCTTCAACCAATCTGTTTTATTTGGTTCACTTAAATTATCCCATTGGTCAAAAACAGCATCTTCATTAAGTCCTTGATAGGTTCGGTATAGCCCCCATTTACCTCCTCCCCAATCTTTCCAAGTTGAAACTGCGATCGCTGTGGTTTTATCATTATTTTTACTAACAGTTTGGACAACAGGAGTGAGGATATTTTGTTGTCTCAATTCCTCATACTTTTCCCAACCATAAACAGAAGTTTGTGTCAGTGTTTCCTTTTCACCCAAACTATTGTAATTGTAAGTTGTCTGTGTTTTTAGCAATCCCATTGCCGAGTCATATTCATATTCAACCGCTCGTTTAACTCCCACATCTGATGCATTACCATTTGAGTCTGTGGTGCTAATTTCTTGGTCATAGAGAATACTTTCCTCGCGTTTCTGTTGAATATAAAACCCGTATAAATCAACCGGCCTTGACTCTCCTAATTTCTGTCTTTGGGTTACTATGTTATATTCCACAGTTACAGTTTGGCGAGGTAACTTATCATCTGTTGAGTTATAGGCTTTCTGTTGATACAGAGAACCATGCAAGAAGCTGTAGTAAGAGGGAGGGTTTCCTTGAAAGTCCTTAAACCCTAAACCTTCTACTGAAAGTCCATTAAAGAAAAGATGTTCAGTCTTCCCAAAAGGAGTTAATTGTGAATTGTCACTGCCTTGTATCACCGTAACATGAGGATATTGAGTAACAATTCCTTGAGCACTAATAACTATATTACCTGTATCGTAATCATAGCTAGTCTGACTTTCTTGATAACCGTCATTAATAGTAACTTTTACTACAGGTAAATCAGTAACATTGCCTTGAATTGATTCATTAAAAACATAATAGAGATTCAATTCAGAAGCTTGATCAAAATTGTCCCCTTTGTAAGTAACAAAAGCATTCAATCCAGCTAAATTAGTTCCCGATTTGCCTTTACTGCTTTCGTTATCAACATAAATCCTTTCTGAGAGAGATTGAGGATTAACAACCTTGCCATTTTTTAACAAAAATATCTGAGTCTGTCCATCATTCGTCTCGCAAGCAATATAAAAAGGAGCGCGGTTAATTATGCTATCAGGCTTAATCTCCGGTGGAATTGAGTGTGGATCTTTGTTAAATCCTCCTTGATTATCTCTGTAAAAAATTGCGTCCCCAATAGTGATAAAGTTACCACTGACAGTGGGTTGATAATCATTAATAATTCCATCTAGATTGAAATCTTTAGTTGGGATATAACCTCTAAAAATATTGTCTAGTAAAGAATTTAGCCATTTACAAACAGTCTGGTAAAGTCTAGTTATCCAATTGGGCGTAGTTGTTGACAAAGACCCCTCTAAGTCAGGGGTTTCCCATTGATCTTGATAAGGATTGTAAGCTTTTATATCACTGGAATCTGAACTTGAGGCGATCGCTAAATCAGAACCATAAGCCAACTTTGTTGCTTCATTTCCACTAGAAACATTCAGATTACTATCTATCCAGTCACTGCCATTATATCGCCAGAGATTACCAACATTTGCAACTAAGCTGCCTGTAGTTATGGAATAACCAAAGGGTTCTTTTGTATCTTGAGGTACGCTGTAGGATTTGCTGAAAGGTTGAGGATTGACTTCAAACTGAGCATCCCATTGATAGATGGCTACTTCATACTCAATATTGGTGCCGATACTTTTAACAAAAGTTGCTGTAGCCGAGTCATTACCCAAACTCCAATTAAGCAAGGGATTACCTTGTGCATCTTTTTCAACTGGACTGATCGTAGCAATTTCTTTTTGATCCCATCTTCCGTAAATTTCATCTTGGTAATATAACACCAGTTCACAGCTTTTAGAAACAGGATCATAGATACCAATAGTAAAATAATTACCGAAAGCAGCTAAAGCATAATTACCTTTACTTATATGTATACGGGGACGGGGAGGACTCCATATCTGATTCGGCTGATTCCAAACCCATAAATTAGCATCTGCACCAGACACAGCAGCAACAACAAAACTACTACCAGCAGTAAGGTGTGTTAAGGAATCACTTGAAGGTAAATCTAAAGAGTAACTATCGGGTAAGTACCATTTACCAAAACGCCCCTTTTCCTGATGGAATAGATACACATTCATTTGAGAATTTGACTTGAAACTCAGCGCAAATAAATTACTCTGAGTTACTACCTGCAAACTCTCAATATCTAGCTGACTAGAGATACTTTTATCATCCTCTATCCAGTTACCATTCCAGCTATATACTTTGACATCTAAATTTCTCCCACTATCATCATAATAAGCAACTACAACATAATCACCACCAAACCAAACACGAGGAATACCGTTGCCAGAGATGGGTATATTATGAGAAGTTCCAATTAGATTCTTTTTGTCGTAATTGAAATTAGCAATACTACCTGTAGGATAAGTAATGTTTTTTAATGCACCACGATGGACATTCTCATTTATATCCTCTGGATTCGTGTAATACTCAAACTTATAACCAGGTAAAGACTCTCCCTCTGCATTTTTCTGAGTTATTCCTGTTAGATAACGCTTAGAGAAATCCGCATTATTCTTAAAATAAGTTAAGGAAACATTCTCCAACTCATAATCAAACTGAACAGAAAATAACAGCGATGCTGATTCCTCTTGTCTCACCTCAATGGAGTCGATAAACTTAGTTTCATACCGATCCTGATAAGCATGACGGTTTGATTGTCCGCTATCTTCATGGGGAATCTGATACTCTCTTATTTGGTCATCATACTGTTTAGGTTGGTAGACAAAATTAACAGTACGCCCATCTAAAGCAGTAATTTGTTTTAAGTAAGTAGCTTGGGTATATTTATAACCACCGATACCAATTTCTTTTAAATCAACTTCATAGCTAAAAGTAACCTTTTCGCCCCAAGTATTTTGAATTTCTGCTAAATTCCAAGCTAGTACAAAAGGTTCCTGTCCTGATGTATTCGTAGTGCTACCAATCCAGTTACCATTCCTACCACCCCATTTCACGCCCCATTGAATATAGGGATTTTTGTCTGCTGGTTGGCTTGTATTCCCTCCATAAGTCTGCTTTACCCCATTTTCCTTGATAATCACCCATTTTTCTTCGTTTGGGTAATAGCGAATATCCCAAGGTTTATAGTCTTCCGTCTCAAAATTCCATGCACCATCCTTAGTTACGCCGTCTTGATGTAGCCGATTAGCCCCTCCCCCGGAAACGAGGTAATATTGGTCATCGTAGGTAGAACCCGTGCTTTTATTATCAATGGCGATCATTTCATAGGGCATATTCCAACCCAACCCCAGAATTCCTGTCGGTGCTTCCAAATTCCAGGTATCCACCAGATTTTGAATGTTACTCTGGTACATGATGGCGACCTTAACATCCAAATCGCCTCTACCCGGAAGGGATATTAATTCCAAGGGAAGGTTAACATCGCCTCGGAAGAGATTTACTGAATTGGGTATGGTGCCAATACCACTCCCATCCATCTGAAATGTTCGGATAACTGGGAGTTCAGATAAAGTACTTGGAGAGTAACCACTAGAAGTTATTTGAGTCATTTAGACATATCTTCTATCTAATTGGACTTTGGACAAAAAGCAAGACCTAGTTACATAACTAGAGCAGGGGAAACGCCATAATCAATAAGGATTCTTCTTAATACATTAATATAACTATGCAATAGCGCTGTTCATCAAGGATTAGTATGATCCTAATCCTTGCTCTATCTCACATTTTTGCTCAGTTTTTCTGACGCTTTCACTGATAACTATAGCAGTCCTAAATTAAAACAATTACCTAATTACACATAAGTTTACATTCACTTCTTGTAAGTTTACATTCACTTCTTGCCCTGGCCGATGAGCGAGTCTTGGCTCGCTTTAAATCTATGGCATGTGAGGCTATAATTCCTCCAAAATCTAACCGTAGAGTGCAACGAAAGTACGATAAACAGCTTTACAAAGCGCAACATCTTTTTAAGAATTTATTCCCTAAAATCAAGCAATACCGTGCCATGGCAACCGGTACGATCAAACTGCTAGAAATGTCTTAGGCACAATTGATCTCGCTGCTGCTGTTGTTTGGCTTAACTGACGACACGCCCTAGGTTTTAACTACAGCCGAGGTTCCAGTCACCATCGACAACTTCATGATTCTGGGGTCCAGACAGTTTTATCTCCTTGCCCCCAAAAGCCATCATATTTGGTAAGACAAACATCACCTAAAACCTTTGTCTGACAGGCTAAGCGGCGATTTGCCGTCGGAGAATGGGGCGGAAGCGATCGCCTAGCTTTATCCTTCCAATTTGGCTCGGA
Organism: Moorena sp. SIO4A5; assembly: GCF_010672005.1. Classification (NCBI taxonomy): domain Bacteria; kingdom Bacillati; phylum Cyanobacteriota; class Cyanophyceae; order Coleofasciculales; family Coleofasciculaceae; genus Moorena; species Moorena sp. SIO4A5. The sequence continues at coordinate 20,902 of NZ_JAAHHZ010000100.1, forward strand.
TACTTCCCCGTCTATCTCAACCGCACAGGTACCACAGCTACCTAATCCTCTACAGTTAATTAGTTTAGCGTTGCCGTTGTATAGGGCAACCCCATGGTCTAGTAACACCTTGCGCAGATTACTGCCCTGGTCACATTCAAAGCTTTTTCCTTGTGCTGTTACTTTAGGCATTATTCAAGATTACTCCTTATCTGTAGCTTATTTTTTAATACAATTAGATGCAGCTATGTTTAGTGTTGTGAACAAAGCCAATCTGGCAATACACTAAGGTGCTCTTATTGTTTGATGGTTCTAGATAAGCTGCGTTTATAAATATCTAGAGGTCTAGTCCTCTGACTAAGCTTTAGGCCCTCAAAGCTTACCCTTAACTACAATTTACATTTCTTTACGATAAAGTCAACTTTTATAACTGCCCATGACTTCAACAACTTCTCACCCCATCTGGATTTACGATACAACGCTGCGGGATGGTGCCCAGCGTGAAGGAATTTCATTGTCTCTAGAAGATAAGTTACGCATTGCTCGACAACTGGATGAGTTAGGTATTCCCTTCATTGAAGGAGGATGGCCAGGGGCAAATCCGAAAGATGTGCAATTTTTCTGGAAGCTCAAAGAAGAACCTCTCAAACAAGCAGAAGTAGTAGCCTTTTGCTCAACTCGACGGCCAAACATGATCGCTGCAGAAGACCGGATGCTGCAAGCTATTTTAGCTGCAGGAACGCGCTGGGTGACGATTTTTGGGAAATCCTGGGATCTTCATGTCACCGAAGGGCTGAAAACTAGCCTAGAGGAAAACCTAGCCATGATTCGGGATACCATAGAATACCTCCGTAGTCAAGGGCGTCGGGTGATTTACGATGCAGAACACTGGTTTGATGGCTATAAAGCCAATCGAGACTATGCCCTCAAAACCCTGAAAGCTGCTAAAGATGCGGGTGCAGAATGGCTAGTACTGTGTGACACCAACGGTGGTACCCTACCCGATCAAGTTAGTCAAATTGTTAGAGATGTAGCTAAAGAGTTGAACGTTGGAAGGTTGAATGTTGAAAGTGAGTTGAACGTTGGAAGGTTGAATGTTGTTCGCGAAGCGTGGCCAAAAGGCCAAGGTTCTAAGCTTCAACCCGCTAAGCTTCAACCCGCTAACCTTCAACCCGCTAACCTTCAACCTGCTAACCTTCAACCTGCTAACCTTCAACCTGCTAACCTTCAACCTGCTAACCTTCAACCGCCTAACCTCCAACCCATGTTAGGAATCCATACCCATAATGATTCAGATACAGCGGTTGCTAATGCCTTAGCTGCGGTATCTGAGGGAGCCTGTATGGTTCAGGGAACGATTAATGGTTATGGTGAACGTTGTGGTAATGCTAATCTCTGTTCTGTGATTCCTAACTTACAGTTGAAGCTTGGTTATTCCTGTATT
>NZ_JAAHHZ010000101.1:0-21882 GCF_010672005.1 Moorena sp. SIO4A5
AGAAGTCAAGACGACTCTCATCTAGTTGCCCAGACCAAATGCTCGGGGAATTATTGACCGACTGATTTAATCAGCCCGGAATCGGAAGGCAGAAGCGCAAGTAGAAATTAAGGAGCTTTAAGGGCTACTAGAGGAGTTGGAAAAACGACAAACATGCTAATTTTGCCAACAATCCGGAAGTCTGCGGTGACCTTAGAAGATCATTAGTGAGATGCATCTAACGCGATCGCATATCCTTTCCATCATAGATCGTCCCAGGTCGGCAAAAGATTCCTTAGGTAATCCTGTAGGCATGAACGCTCAACTGGAAAGTGCTAGCGTACAGCATCTTTCAAGTCATTTCATGATACAGTTTTGCATGAATAAACTCTTCCGATGTCTTGGTGCGCGTTCCCATGGCGAAGGAACCTCGCCGGGGTCGCACCGCTATCTAGGAATTCTTGTCACTCTTATCTTCAATAGTATCGGGCTACACTCCTGTACCACTCAAATTAGTCCCTGTCACATTCAAACTGAAGAAGCTCGAAGTATAAGTGTGCAGTCTAATGAGCCTATCTATAACGAGATTTTTGGCAATCAAGAATGCTCACCTCAAAAGCTTGTCTTGAGAATTCCTGTAAACTCAAGACAAGAAATTCCAGATACCAAGAGTTTACTGAATCATAGATATACTCCCAAGATTGTAACATTATTAACATTTTCTCATCAAGCTAAAAGTTTTTATATCAGACGTATTGATAACCATAACGACGGATGGGTTTATAAAAAAGCTAGTTGCTTAGCTTGGAAATGGTCTAGGGAAGATGAGCAACAAGTTTTAAATTTAAGTCTGGAGAGAAATCTCCAAATTCGTGACCCTAAAATTAAAAGTGTTATTTTTATAGTTTCTTTGCCCTTTGAAATCAAAGATGCTCAACCCAATGTTGACCTTCAAGTTTACACCTGGGACTTATTTGAAGGAATTTATTATTTAAAACTCAAAAATTATCCCAATTTAAAAGAAATATTAAGACAAAAGGATAGGAGAAGCATTCAAGCCAGTAATGCATTTCGTGATGGAAAAACTGTTAAACATGAAATTCAAAAAGAATTAAACCAGATAGATGATATTGGCGGAATACATCTTAATAATTATTTTGAGTCAATACTGGATGGAGAATACCTCAAAAAATATACTCCTAGTTCAGAGTATACCTATTGCGAAATACCGGAGGATTTAAAAAAATTATAACGTTTAGGACTAGTATGAGTTTGGGGATTTGGACGACAAATTATAGGTAAAACCAAAGCTATAGCACTACGCATTCAGATGTTTAACATTTCTAAACTCCGAAACCTAGTCCTAGCTTACTTTTGACTTCTGACTTCTAACTTCTGACTTGCGCGTAGCGCTAGGCTCCAAATGCTTCACCGGAAAAGAGTAAACTAACCAGACCTAGACACTACTCTACTTAATCAACTGATGTGATGAGATATGACTGAATTTGAACCAGCAACTACCAAGTCTGAAAACTATATTGAAAAGCCGGAATATCGAGAAAAGCTTGAAGATTGGTATCGCAGAGAAAAAAGACTTCAAGTCTTAATAATTTTGATATTTTTAGCACTTTTAATCATTTCTAGTTTTGGACAGTTTGCTCTATTAGATTACTCGTTTGGGGAAAGACTTGCTCTGTCAAAGGGTGATAAAATATTTGGAATTGAGACTAAGAATTTACTCAGTTTATTGGTAACAGGTGCTTTACCCATAACCTCCATAGTAGATGGGTCTGGAATTATTAGCAAAAAAATTAAGATACCTTTACCATTAACTAATGGATTATCTATAATTTGGCTGGTGCTCTTAGGAGATATATTTTTGAATTTCCAAGCCGTATTAGTCAGCAACGAATCCGGAGCAGTAGATCAGTTAATACCGGTTATTGCTTTTGTTGTAGCCATAATTTTTTCCACAGCTTCTTTTTGTCTAAGTAGAGGCATAGTAGCCGCTAGCAAAAAATTCATGACCGCCAGAAAAAATCTTCAAATCCTAATGGTATATGGGATTAACCCTACCCCCTTGTATAAGGATACCGAACAACTTAAGTTAAGAGAAGAGACTCAAGCAGCAAGAACAGAGGCTGAACAGGAACGAAAAATAGTTGTAGAAGAAATTAATCAACACAAAGAAGCTTTAGAATTGGTAATCAAACTCGACAAAAATAAACTTCAATATCCCAAAAAAGAAGAAAAAAAAACTACCAAAAATATCGACGGAATTAACCAAGTAATTAAAACCCATTTAGAGCGTTTATTTAAAAACCAAGGAAAAGGAAGGATGAATTACATGGATAAAACGGCAAAATAAAACTATAATAAAAAACGAGTTATTGACGAAAATAAAGTCTTTAAAATAAGCATTAATCTATCAGCATTAAGCGTGGATATGAATCCTAGTATCGTAAGCTGTTAGGCATTTTTAATGCCTAACAGCTTAGCCATTTTTTGATAAACCGCTTGCGACCCATAGACGCGAAGCGCGGCTCCGGTGCGCGGTAGGACGCGAAAGCGAAGGAGGTTGTGTGCTCTGAGGGAACAGGCAAGGGGCAGCCAGAGGTTGGGCACAGGTTCTGATACCCTTTCTTGAAAAGGGATGCCACATTCGATTGTCGGGTCATTGGCTCGGGGTAATCGGTAATCCTAGGACCATTACTCATGACCCATTACCAAAAGGGAGGGAAAAAAAGTCTATACTCTGGGATTTGAGCAACCAGACATTCTATATTGAAAGAATTTAGGGAATAATTAAGGGAAATTTGGCGAGAAGGTGCCAGAAGAGGTGAAAGAAAAGGCGATGGAGACCAAACAGGCAATTGTTGATCACACAATTCAATTAACAAGCGGGAGAATGGCACCCTGGTTAAGGTCAAACCTAGACTGGATATGGAATAGGAGATCACTAGACACCGATTGGGATTTAGCTTATCGACCATTACCTTCTACTTAGGGAAAATGACTTGGTATCGACAGATGTGAGTAGCCGCGATGGAGTGTTGTGAGCATTGGGTCAGAGAGTCAATCAGAATCGATACAATCAGCTGCTGTTTTTCCAGAGGAATCTGGCCGGAGTTCCCTATTGTACAGCTGGCAGTTATTGTGTGAGGATGTTAGATCAAATTGGAGTCAAAGGTATTACTCCTCCTCCCGTTGCTATGGCAGTTATGTGAAGTACCTACAACCAAATCGAAGATTATGGTTGAGGCTTCCAGTTTCATCCGCCATCGCCTTCTGCGTAGAATCCCCCGTGCTTGACGCGAGGGAGAGTTCAAAAAAGAACACACAAGCAGTGTTAATTCGCTTCCTTTCACTTATCAGGAACCCATTGCTAATGTTTAAGGAGTAAAGTATATAAACAATCATGCCCAGTAAACAAGTTTTTGTTCGAGAATACAAAGTAAGAGCCCACAGGCGTACTATCCATACACGGGTTTACAAGTTCATTTGCCACTACTGCAATACGCCTGCAGAGAGGGAGACTTATGCTACCTGTTGTCCCAAGTATGGAAATCGCTGCAAAGGAGTAGCCAGAAAGTGTCTTCGCTATCAACACGCTAACGAATCTGGGGGAAGAAAGTAGATGTCTTATGTTCCATCACAGCCATCGCTACCATCGCAAAGTCACAAGATGTTAGAAGATTTGGTTGATTACTACCGACAAATGGTAGAGTATCATGAACAAGCTGCCACAGTTGCAAGAGAACAGCTTAGCCATGCTAAAGCTTTGCTGAATACCAATGCATTAGCTTTACCAGAAAATAACTCCAACAAGTTCCTGCCTCCTGGAAATCGCAACCACAACCAGCAGGAGAAATACTACCTCACCACGCCACTACCTGAATTGCCCGCAGACTTCTCCACTGAAACTGAATTAGATGAGTCAACATTAGCACTCAAACAACAACTCGATTACCAGGAGCAGAGGATTACAGAAGCCATTGACCGACTTCTGGAAACTCACAGGGGTACGATCCTCCACGTTGATTACCTGATCAGGGAGCTGTTTGGAGAGTTGGGCAAAGACGATATTGCCTCGAAAACTTCTCTGGTCAAATCCATCTTGTTGAAAGGAGAGAGCCAGGGGTTATGGCACTCTGTCCCTGACTCTCCAGGTTGCTACACCTTTTCTCTTCAAGATTTGCCCGATTTAGTTTCTACCAATAAACCTCAGAGAAAACCTGCCAAGAACAAAGCTCGTCGGCCTTCTCCGCTACCTAAGTTAGACCAATTAAAGTATATGACCTTATATGAGCTAGTGGCTTCTGTGTTAAGAGAACACTATCCACAGATCATGAGTGCTGCAGATGTTTTGGACGTGCTTTATCCTAATGGTTTGGATCCTAAGAAGAAAAATGTAGCTCGTAAATCCATTAGTAACACCTTAACTAAAGGATGTGAATCTAAAGGTTGGAAACGAGTCCAGCCGGGGCGATATATCTGGGCTGGCGGTTTCACCTAAAGCTGAGTTACGACACAAACGTTATTGATTATTAAGAAACTATAACAGGACTTAGGGAGTGACTCAACCTGTAGGGGCGCACGCCATACGTCCCTACTTGATATGTATTTATAGTTCTGTTCCGATATCCGAAGTTCCCTATTCCCAACTACTGCGGCGAAGTCTCATCAAGTAGATACACAATCTCAACCACCGTAACTCTGCCATGCCTGCCAAAACATATAAATTGATAGGGAAAATAACAGCGTGCGAAATCCATTGCTCACCAGTTGGTCTGGTAACTTTGGCAGAAAGCGAGTACTAATTTGCGCTCCCAAAAAGCCTCCTATACCCAGCAGCAGTCCCTCAATCCATAAGACATTTCCTTGTAAGGCATGTCCTGCAGAGGCTGAAACTGCTGTAATGACGATTACCCCTAGACTTGTCTGAATGGCAGTTTTAATTGGTTCTCCTAGGAGCAACATTTGGAGTGGAACCATAATTGTTCCCCCACCAATACCAAATAGACCAGCTAATAAGCCAGCTAAACCACCTGTCGCGATCCTGGCTACAGTAGCTTTGATGGGAGAGTTTGAAGAACGTCTGTTGTTTGGTGCTCTTTGAGATTCCTGTTGCGCTCTAGACTTAAGCTGTTTGCGTAGTTGGATCAGATATATCGTCACCAGTAGCAGTATCCCAAAGGCTACCAGTAACAAGTAAGGAGGGAAGAGGTCGGCTAGATAGGCACCAATTTGTGCTGTGATTAGAGCCGGAAATCCGATGCCAATTACACTTTTTAGATCAAAGTAGCCCATCCGCCAGTTTTGCAATGTACCAGAGCTAGCCGTAATCACAATCGACAGACTACTGGTAGCCGCTGCTTGAACTGGTTGATATCCTAATGCCACTAACAAGGGGACGAGCACTACACCGCCACCAATGCCGAGAAATCCGGCAAGAATACCTGCTAATAAACCGGAACCAGCAAAAATTAATAAATGGGTAGGAGTCATCCCTTTAGATCGCCTTTGGCTCAATGAACTTTTTTGCTAGCATAGCTGCTCTTGAGTCGTTTTTTAATTAGCGATCGCGTAGCGGCTCGTACCGAGCATCGCGCCCCGCGTGACCATTCGCTTAGCATGGCCTAAAGGCCAAGGTCAATCCCATTTAGCTGGCAATTTAGTTCTCGATGAGTTCATTGGGTATCGCTACTTTAATCACAACAGTTTCACCTTCGGCTTCCCAATGAGCGCTCGCCTCCACCTGGGAGTTTAGTTCTGGATTCATTGGTATTGCGACCTTGATCGCCACTTCTTCACCGACTCTTTGAGGAACACTAGGAGCTTTTACCCTAGGCTGAGCCACTAATGAAATAGGTGTGAGCAGAGGTTGGGAGCTATTGTCTTCTTGGAAATCAGCAACAGTTGCCATCGCCTTTGGTGCTGGTGCTACCACAGCAATCCCATCATTGAGTTTGGTAAGGGTAGAGCTTGGTACCTCAGCGGAGCTAATTGTGCTGAGGTTTGGATTACGGTTAAACACAAATCTGGGCTGGAGCAAACTTTTTAATAAAAGCCACAGCAAGCTGAATTCTCCAGGGGTATCACAACGTTTCCACTGACCCACACCACAAAACAGCATTTCAATTAAACACCGTGTCTGGGGTAAACTCATCTGCTGATTAAATCCTATTTGGAAAGTGGGGCTTTCACTCGTGAGGTCTGTGTGAGTAATCTTTCCTTGTAGTCGCAAGTTCTCCCCCATTATTTTCAGACTTACTTTGATATTGTCTTTAAGGGAGATAGATAGCTTCTCAGTCAGCTTGATTTGAGCACCTACTTGGGAAATCCACTTAGTGATGCCCCAATAGGTTTGACCTCCTATATTTATTCGCACCACTTTACGTAAGTCAAACCATTCGTCAGTATTGGGATTAGGAGAATCCAGAAGGATTAGTAAGGCGATACTCAGCACCAGGAGATTGTAGCCACTCCAAATCCAAGCTAAGCTGATGCCTTGGGTAAGTTGGGCTGTTTCTTGGGATGGCAAACTGCTGGCTGGTATCAATAATTCGGTCAGATTAAACCCAAAACTAATTGCTGTAGCAACGAATACAATAATCAGCGGCGATGCTAACTGCCAGTTGTAATTAAAACTCTCCCGAGATATTCCTTTCGGGGTTACTTTAAATCCTCTCGAAAAAGGATTCAGCATTGTCTGCAACACCGTTAATCCAATGGGGAAACATGACACTACTGAATAAATATCTGACATGAAAGCGGAGCGAGAGCGGCAGTTTATCCACGAGAATACAGCAAACTGTAGCAAATATAAAGGAACTAAAAAACACAAGACTTCAGTAGCTGTTGCTTTAAAGGGAATAATCCCGAAAAATGCATATGCTATGGGAACAATTAGAAAATAAATTCGTGACCAGCTAGTAAACCAATAAAGTAACCCATCTAAATGAACCAGTCTTTGGAGATTAGTAAGTCCAGGAATTCTTAATGGATTTGCTTCTAGGAAAAGTCCCTGTAAGGTACCTTGTGCCCATCTTAGCCGCTGAGATACATGACTTGCTATATTCTCTGCTGCCAAGCCAGCACTTAATTTTTCATCAAGATAAATTAACTTATAGCCAAGAGCCGATAAACAAACGCCAGTATAGTAATCTTCAGCGATGGAATCGGTAAAAAAGCCACCAATACTTAAGAGTGCGCTGCGCCTGACCACAAAAGACGTGCCACAACACACAATACTATTTGCGCTATCCCGAATTGGTTGAATGTGTCGATAAAATAATTCTTCTTCTGCCGTCAGAATGTTTTCTAAACCTAAATTATAGGCAACCGGATCCGGATTATAGTAGCTTTGGGGAGTCTGAACTAGAGCGACTTCCTTATCCTTAAAGAAACCCACAGTCCGCTTGAGGAAGTTCCTAGTAGGAATAAAATCAGCATCAAATACAGCAATTAAATCCCCAGAGGTTTGAGGAAGGGCATTGTTTAAATTACCTGCTTTGGCATTAAGATTATTTGGTCGCGTAATATACTCGCAGCCTAGCTCAGCTGCAAGTCTTTTCATCTCAGGACGTCTAGTATCATCCAGAAGATAGATCGTTTTTCTTGTATAGTCTAAAGCTTGACAACCAATAATTGTTCGCCGTAGAATAGAGAGATGTTCATTATACGTAGGAATCAGGATATCAACAGAAGGGGTAAAACGACCACTAATAACCGATAATTCACCCCAATCAGCTTCCTGACTTCTATCTTTTATCTGGGACAAGAAAAACAGCTGAATGGTGCTACCAGCTAGCCTCAGTATTTCCGCTAGTAATAACCCCAAGCTAAAGACGCCATTGACCACGGTATCCAGATTGAGGGTAAACAGCGATCGCCACAGTACATACTGAAGAGTCAGCAGTAGCAAAATCCCTACCACCACAAGCTGCCACTTAGAGCGAGTTTTTGTCATAATCCCTTAACTGTAATTCCAGTATTGTCATTAGTTCTTGGCAGAAGACCCCTATTACAGCCAATTGGGTTGAGGGGAGGGGATTGCCATCACCTGTAGGTTCATAACTAGTCTAGGCTAATAACTCGCTGGTTAGGACGAGCTAATTCCTTAGCTTCCCTCACCAGCTAAGGGGTACACCGTCGCTTCCACCGTTCTTTATCTTAATTAACATTTAACTTGCTGATTGTTCACTGTTGACCGTTAACCCTTGACAGTGAAGATTACTCTGGTGTCAACACAAAATCCGTTGCTTAAATTATTATGCAGGTTAAATGTGTATCTGCCTGTGACCATTAACCCAACTTAGTACAGTCTAATCCAACCTTGGACCCTACCTATGTTCCATAACTTTGACAGAGTCGCCCCTACCAAAGCGCTTGAGCGATGATGGAGCCACTGTACTTGCACTTTGACTGATACTATGGGTCGATTACCAACAGACTCTTAAAAAGGTTTAACCTAGCTTAACTTAACACAATACTTTGTTAATTGGCGGGGGACATCTCGGCTATTATTTCATCCTCCTCTTGTCCAACCACCCAATTAGCAAAGCGCTTGGCTAGGGGTGGCACACATACCAGGGGGTTAGTAAAACCAGAAAATATATAAACTCCTTCCACACCACTGACGGAACCAACCACTGGCAGACCAGTGTTGCTGAATGCTACTAAACAATGATGCCAGGTTCCTGGTAATTTCTCAAGAGCTGGTAGAATTTTGCCCACTTGAGTACGAATTTCCGATTCTCCTTTCTCTGGCGCTATAGTCGCGTAGGGGTCTGTCAGCACACGGCTCAGCTGACCCATCCGTAAACTGCCATCTAAAAACTGCACTGCACCTGCATCAAGAATGGGTCGTATTACCTCATGACCAGGCTTATCCCACAAGTGTTCAACTGACTTATTACTGGCTTGCTGTTCCAGTTGAAACCGTTTCGTATTTGCTGGAATAACCATTGTCTGCAGCTGGATGTCAACTCTGGGAGTTTCAATCATCTCCTCATGAGTGAAATACAAGTATACAGGAATTCCGGAAGCTTTCAGTAAGGTGCGACTGAGTCCACCAGCACAGACAACCGTGTTAGCCGTGTGGTAGGTTGCTGCTACTGTTTTGACTGCCTTGATAGTATCTGAACTCCTTACCAGTTCCACCACACGATCAATTTGGATTTCTCCCCCACAACGGCTGAAAGCTTTTAGGTAACCTTGGGTAGTCTTTCCCGGATGGATATGCCCGTGACGGACAGTAAAAGCTCCTGCGATCGCATTTCGATTGAGTAATGGTTCGAGGGCACAAGCGTCCTCCACACTCAACCAACTTGGGGGAGTAGCACAACGGGCATAATCTACTGCCAATTGCTCATAGTCATCGTTGAGGTCAATGGTCAGCAATAAGTCTAATTCCCGGAACTGGGTATCTGTTTCTAATTCCTCAGATAAAGTTTGATAAATTGCTCTAGCTTCCTGACATAGCACTCGAGTTAACCTTGATGTTCCTGACCAATAGCCAAGACTACCATAGCTATAGCGAGTTGCTCCCTCTAGGGTAGGATGTTGCTCCAAAATCAGAACACTCAAACCCTGGCGAGACAATTCGTACCCGAGTGCTGCTCCAGTAATGCCACCACCAACGACAATCCAGTCATATACTTTCATCGTAATAGTCGCACATCCTAAGTCTAATCGGGTGTTTAGCCCAAAACTGACTCAATTCTAATGATTAGGGGTGGCAGTAGCAGGGAACCGGCTACAAAAATAGCAGTTATCGCTGAGATCAGCACTGCACCAGCCGCACAATCTTTAGCAATTTTAGCCAGTTCATGGTATGATTGTTTAACTGTTAGATCTACGACCGATTCAATAGCTGTATTTAACATCTCCATAGCCATGACTAGCCCAGTGGTTAGTCCAATCACAGCCAGTTCTACGAGGGGTATTTGTAAAAAAATGCCCAAGGTAATCGCTAGAATGCCAATGGCTGTATGGATGCGGAAGTTACGTTGGGTGACAAAGGCATAGCGAACCCCAGCCCAGGCATATTTGAAACTAATCATTAATGTGGGAGCAATTCGCCAAGCCAAATCTCGGTGAGGTTTGACTTTGGAGTCAGAGTATTGGGGTACTGGTATAGATAGCTCTTGAGTCATCGGCAAGGTATTAGACACGAAAAACTGAGTTTAATAAGATTCGGCCTTTGGTAACACCATTTATTGGTGCAGGTATAGGTTTTGGGTATACCTTAATCTTTCCCATATGGGGTAGAAGGATTAACCTTTAGGGATATACTGAAAAGCACAGCAGACTTCTAGGAATCATTAGAAAGACCTACGCTCTGAAGTAGAGTCTCCTGCTGATCCAGCATTCTCACTAGACTTTCCTCATCCGGATGATCCCATCCTAGAAGGTGAAGTAAACCATGGGTTGCCAGCCAGGCTAGTTCCGTGGATAGAGAATGCTTATGCTGTTTAGCCTGTTGAACAGCAGTATCTACCGAAATCACGATATCACCCAAGTATAGAGGCACCGATAGTTGCTTTTGGGGTGATAACTTAGGTGAGTTTACCTCTAAAGCTGCAAAAGCAAGTACATCTGTAGGCTGATTTTTTTTTCGGTACTGGGAATTAAGTGCTTGAATTTCACTATTGTCGGTAAGGCGAAGACTCAATTCGTAGCTCTTCGCCTCCGGTAAATCTGTTTCGAGACTTCCTAGCCATTGGTGAAACCAGCTTTCCCAAGTGTGGAGGGAAATTGGGCTGCTGAATTGGTTAGTAATGGTTTCAGTGGAATGGGAGCGATTAAAGAAACAATCCTGTACACTCAATTCAAAATTCACACCTCAAAAACTCCAAAAGGCTTGGCTACCAGTAGAGTGACCTAATCCCATGACCTAGCGAATGGGCTAGGTCATGGCTTCCTTAAACCTGGCACTAGGACTCCCTTACTCTTGCTCTATGATTCGATATAGCTGTCAAAACTAAGTTTAATGTACTTAAAAACTCTTTACCTAACGGGTTAGGTAGGCAAGACCCACCAGTAAGGCCAATAAACCAGAAACGGTTAGGAAAAAGTGTCTCAGAGATTTACCTCCCTTACGCACCATATTGCGCATGGCTAACTTGGTGTAACTAGGCTTAGGTTCACTTGAACCGCTATCGGCTGGGGCTGTAGTTGTATCCAGACATTGTTCTGGCTGTTGGGTCGGTGAAGGTGGGTTGCTCATGGAACACAGGTAGTCTACGTCAGAATTTCTTTGCTGATTTTAATGTAACAACAGACTTAACAATTTTTACCAGGACTTACCCAGAAAATCTATGTGTAGGGTTCCTTATTAACACACCCTACAGAAAGGCGCGTTTGTTGCCGAATTTTGCCTGAGTCCTGCTTACTTGAAACTTGACCACTTACTATTGATATTGATGAGTAATAATCAAGCAACTTTGAAATCACTAATTACCAATCATTACTTATTAGTTAGTTAACTGATTTTCTTGACGGAGATAGGCTTCAATGAATAAGTCAATATTACCATCAAGGACATCATTAACTGCTGTAGTTTCCACACTAGTGCGCAGGTCTTTCACCATCTGGTAAGGATGAAACACATAATTTCGAATTTGGTTTCCCCAAGCCGCTTCCACCATGTCCCCTCGAATTTCGGCAATTTCTTGAGCTCGTTGCTCCTCAGCAATCACCAGCAACTTAGCTTTCAGCAGTACTAAGGCTTTTTCTTTGTTTTGCAATTGAGAACGCTCCTGAGTACAGCGCACAGCCAGGCCGGTAGGAATATGGACAATCCGCACTGCAGTTTCTACCTTATTGACGTTTTGCCCTCCCTTACCACCAGCACGGGAGGTGGTAATTTCTAAATCCTTCTCGGGGATTTCCAGCTCAACGGTATTATCCACCGCAGGCATCACTTCTACTCCAGCAAAACTAGTCTGTCGCTTACCGTTAGCATTAAACGGGGAAATCCTAACCAGTCGATGAGTACCTTTCTCGGCTTTCAGGTAACCATAGGCGCGGAGTCCGTCAATTTCCAGAGTGGCAGACTTAATTCCAGCTTCATCTCCTGGGGAAAGTTCTGCTAGGTGGACTTTATAACCATGGTTCTCTGCCCAACGGGTGTACATGCGAAGTAATAGGTCAGCCCAATCTTGGGCATCAGTTCCACCAGCCCCCGCATTGATGGTGAGGACAGCACCTTTAGCGTCGTAGGTACCAGATAACAGCTGTTCCAACTCCCAGCGATCCAGTTCTTTATTCAGCTGAGTCAAGTTGGTTTGAGCTTCTGCAAGCAGTGCGTCATCGGTTTCTAGTTCTAGCAACTCCAAGATCGCTTTAGTGTCTTCTAAACTAGATTGCCACTGTTTATACCGTTGGAGGTTAGATTTTAGGTCGTTGAGTTGTTGAAGGGTTTGTTGAGCAAAGTTTTGGTCATCCCAAAAATCCGGTTGAGCTGCCAGCTGCTCTAAATCTTGGATTTTGGCTTTCACAGCAGCAATGTCAAAGATAGTCCTGGGTTTTACCCAGGCGCTCCGACAAGATTTCGACTGCCCGTTTCTGCTCTAAGGTTTCCATAATGCTTCAATCCTTTACAAAACTATTATAACACCACCAGGGTATATTGTTAATTTTACATTTTAACTATAGTCTACCGATAATTACCCCGATGCGATCGCCATGTCAAATCTCCTGGTAAAATTCCAATGTCCAAACGTAATTGGTAAGCATTCAGCTATCAGCCTATGGGCTACGGATGGTGCTACTTGAGGTGCTTATGGGCTATGGCCACGCTTTGGGAACAGCTTTTGAATAAGCGATGCAGAGGTGCGACCCGTGGCGAATTTAATTACGGGTCAAGCGCACCTAAGCGGTATTGGGGGTTTCCCCCACTCGCGCTTTGCATCAATACAACAGGTAAGCAAAAGTTTAATCTGAGTTACGGAAAGCTGCTAGGAATTACTAGTATTTTGCTGATGGGCTTTTCCCCATAATTTCAATTATCATTAATCTCCAACGAACTCTTAAATTATCCCGTTTTATTTTTATAGCGTTTCTTCTAGCTATGAGGTACACAGGATTTTTTACCTCTTGCCTCTTACCTGCTCCCTGCTCCGAACGCGCCCCGCTTGGCCCACGGCCTCAGTCCCTGCTCCCTAAAAGCCAGAACGAAAGTACCTCATGACTATGATAATTGCTATATTTTAAGCATGATAGCTGACAGCGGTAGGCTGAATGCTTCCCGGAATTGGACATAGTCTAAGGATAATTTACTCGATGCGATCGCCATGTCAAATCCCAATGTTAAAACGTAATTGAACATTGAATCAAATTCCCCCAAAACGTTTTAAATTAATCGAGTATAAGTTTTTAAACTGTTAATAAAAACCCAATATTCATTGATATAAAAATCGATTTGATTTACTCCAATAATCACGCTTAATACTACACAATACCTTGCTTCTTTTCTATAACATATCGATTTCAAACTTTATCATAAACTTTACCATAAATAGCGCTCACTTTTGATATTGCCATTTCCTTAGGGATTCGGAGTTCAGCAACATTTCCGTACTATCACAAAACCGCTTCAGAACAGGACTTGCCCCTATTGCTGGCCTGTAGGCAGCAATAGGGGCACAAATCAAATTTACTGGCCATGATGCTGTATTTCAGCCTCTGTTCGGGTTTATGGCTTCTATATGACGTCTAAGCTGTTGTGCATTTAAATTGCACAGCAGCAAGGCAGAAGGCAGAAGGTAAAAGAGTTTCAGGGTTTTTTTCCTATTTAATAGGTGTATAGAAAAAAATCGGGGTACAGCATTACCGTCCCCGATCAGGTTCTATCGTCTAGCACTGTCTTAGTCGCGACCATTAAGAGCAATCAGCAGCCGCAAAATGAACACGAACAAGTTAATATAGGTCAAGTACATTGACAGGGCAGCAGGTAGATACTGGTCATCACGATAGGCGCGAGGCAGGATGAAGAAATCCACTACAGCCGCACCCGCAAAAATAACCACACCGATGCCAGAGATAGCAATTTCTAGAAAGCTGGGTGTGTATACACCAAAGAAGGATAAAACTAGCTGAGCCACCAAGACCACCAGCAAGGCAATCATACCCATCTGGACGGTTTTGGCTAAAGCAAAGCCATCTTCCTCTGAGAGATTAGAGCCAATTTGACGGCCAGCCATAAAGGCAACACCACAGCCAAAGGCAGCAATGGCAATGCCTTGCATGCCCACACCCCCTGTTCCTAGGGCAACGAATATTAAGCCACTGAGGGTGTAGCCGGACAAGAGACTGTAAGTAGCTAGAAGAGGCAAAGCTACAGTGTTGTTTCCGTTCTCAGCCACACCACGGGCAACGAAGAAAAGAATAAGTTCGGCAATTAGGGCAAGCCAGATGGTGGTCATAAATAGCCCTGGGTTGCTTGAAATCACTCCCAGACCACCATAGACACCTAGTGCAGTTAAGACTAGTCCACCACCCAGGAAGGGCAGGGCGTTAGCAATAACATTCGGACCAACTAGGGCTCGACCTTGAGATTCACGAATTGCTTGACGAAAGTTACTGGTACTACTCATGAGATTTTAGTCAAGAATTTTCTGGATAAAGTATCAGGATTGATTGATAACTACTCCTATTTTGAACCATATCCGCAATCTTGTGGCAGGACGGAAAACCGACTTGCCTAGTACTCCGTCCAAATTTAATTGAGGGGTAAACTATACTTTTTCCGAATACCTAATACCTAACAGCGTAAGCATTCAGCCGTCAGCGGTCAGCCGTGAGGTAAAAGCTCACGCTACTTGAGGTGCTTATTTTATTCAAAGATAGCGTAAGCATTCAGCCGTCAGCGGTCAGCGGTCAGCGGTCAGCCGTCAGCCTTGGCCACGCTACGCGAATGGCTGATACTTGAGGTGCTGATAGCAGCTTGTCGGGTGGGCAAAAACAGTTTGGTTCTTTTGAGTATTCGAGATTATACTACTTTGCCCACCCTACTTTAATTGGTCTGATAGCTTGTAGGGTGGGCAAAAACAGTTTGCTTGTTTTGAGTATTCGAGATTATACTACTTTGCCCACCCTACTTTAATTGGTCTGATAGCTGATAGCTGATAGCTGATAGCTGATAGCTGATAGCTGATAGCTGAATGCTTACCTAACACCTAATACCTAACACCTAATACCTAACACCTAATACCTAATATCTAATACCATTAACCTTGCCCTAACCCTCAAAACTAAATTGACAGAGTACTAGTTGCCACTTTTTGCTAGTTGCCACTTTTTGCTAGTTGCCACTTGCGCGTCATTAGGTTATATATTATACCAAATTGAAGACGGTATAGGAATTTATCACTATCTTGGCCTTGGCGTTTAAATTTGCGTGATTGTACAGAGAAAACAAAAACGGTAGTTTGTTTTTTCAGTAAAAAGACCATAGTAGCAAAGATAATCTCTACAGACAATGAGTTGAAGAAGATTAATTGCTTAGGCTAAGCCTCGTGTCGTAAATAGGTTTCCACTTCTGGGATATTTTGAGAATGGCTATTGGGTCTGTTGGTTTTCAAGGAATGGAACTTCTGATTGCGTACTACCGAAATCCATCAATTCAACTTCGCAATCAGATAGTAAGATTAAATGCTGGGTTAGTGAGGAAGATTGCTCATATAGTCAGCCAGAAGTGTGCTGAACCTTATGAAGACCTCGAGCAAATGGGTTACATCGGCTTGATTCGTGCTATTGAGCGGTTCGACCCCCATCAAGGTTGTGCATTCAGTTCCTTAGCAGTGCCTTACATTCGCGGTGAGATGCTACATTTCTTGCGCGACAGGGGTTCTCTGGTCAAGATTCCTCGCCGATGGCAGGAACTGCAGCAGGCAGGGAAAAGAGTCAGCAAAAACTTAGCAACTAACTTGGGACGCTTCCCCAGAGATGAAGAAATTGCTAAGGCTTTGGATGTATCACTGCAAGAGTGGCAGGAAAGTAAGTTGGCAGTTCAAAATCGTTTGCCTTTAAGTTTGGATGCCACGGTTTCTCAGAAGGTCGATCAACCCATGACTTTAGGAGAGACTCTACCGGATTACTATGAAGAAAATTTACACTATTGGGAAGAAGACCGACAACAGCTCCACGGTGCCTTGAGTCAGCTAGAAGATAAAACTCAGGCAGCTATAGAGTTTGTTTTCTTACGAGAACTCCCCCGCAAGGAGGCAGCTAAACGAATTGGAGTGAGTCCGATGACAGTGACGCGGCATGTCAAAAGAGGACTTCAAGAGTTGGTTACCCTGATGAAATCTCAAGCATCGGAGCGTCTGGCAAGTTAGGAAGAATTAATTCTTAATTCTTAATTCTTAATTCTCAATTCGAATTTCCTTATACTTAATTGCTGTCGGTATTGATATCGCAAAAGAGAGTTTGCCAGTCTCGCAAACCATCAGTTGCTTCTTTGACTTCAAAGGTGACATTACAAGCCTTGGGTTGCTCTAGTACCTGAACACAAAGTTCAGCAATATCTTCCCGACTTACTTTACCTCGGATATTGTCTCCTTGAGCAAACACTAAGGCTTGACCTCCCGGCTCTTCTGTCAAAGCACAAGGTCTGATGATGGTATAGGAAACACCACTGTCGCGAACGGCTTCTTCTCCCCGGAGTTTCCAGGTTAGAATTCCCCCCAGTTGGTCGTTCATTCGTACCGCTGGTGGTTCTTCCTCGAGGTTAATTCCTGGACGACCTGGACGAGTTACCCCGGCTGAGCTAATCATAATGAATTGGGGCTTGGTGATACCCCCATAGGCTTTAATAGTTTCCAGCTGTAGGACAAAAGAACCTGGAGCAAATTTTGGGTTGAGCGCGCCATCATATTCAAATTTACTCAGCATTAGCTGTATAGCACAGATGCGACTGGGGTTGAAGGGAGCAGCATCTTTCAAGGTTTTGGCTCGAAATACCGGAATCAAATCAGCAAAGGGAATCGAAACATTCATCCACTGATCTTTCTGGGTGTCGAAGGAATAGCAGTAGGCAATTCCATCCCATTTCGATTCATTACGCAATATAAATTTATACCGTTGACCATCCCCTTTAACTCGCAGTTCTAGTCCTTCGTACTCAGCTAAGTTGAGGGGAGTTGGGAGATTGCGGGTGCGTACTGACACAAAGCCCCCAGAATTTGCCGTTGAGACATTGCCAGTAAACAGGGCAGCCTTGTCGATGAGGCGAATTGAACTCTCGCTGACACCACCCATTACTACATCATCCACAGCACCCCAGGTTTCTTGTAAGTCATCGGAAGGGTTTTGGAAGTCAAATAGGAGTTGTTTGCCTGGTTCGAGAGACTCGGCTGCGGCTTGTACTAAGTTCTTGATACCCTGATACTCCACTAGTTCAGGGCTATCGACCACTTCTGGCCTATAGAACTTGATGCCCTGATCGTATTTTTCCTGGTTCGGGGTGTCTCCTTCTATGGATTGCACCTGCGCTCCCGTACAACACACTACAGCAGTAATGTTCTTGTACAGTGCTGGAGTCAAGGTGTCTGGATTAGTGATATCTGCCTCAAATAGTTCCAGGTTATCCCCAAGGATTTCCCTAGCTTTCTCGGCATTTATAACTAGGGCACGTACAGGATAATTCTGCTCAAGCAGACGGCGAACCACTCGCTTACCTACACCGCCAGTTGCCCCAGCTACCAGTATTACTCCCATATCTTTGTCTTTACCTTGGCTCGATTTTTGATTATTGGCACGACCTGTGAATAATCGCTGTAGGCAGCTCAGGAAAGGGATAACCTCAAAGTAGCTTAGGGTTTGTATGAATCTGCCAGCATCCCATGGGGAGCGATTGTTTTGGGTCATAATCGCCTCAAGTGCATTTTTTATTCAGTTTATCGAAATCTGAGTTACCCTGAAGCTGACCTTTAGCATAGTACTGGATCCCTTGAGTGGATTTTTTCGATCTGGTAATTATATCATAGAAATTTTGATTTATACGCTTATTAACGAAAAGCCATGCTTTTCGTTAATATAGAGCTGAAAGTTATTCAGTATTAACGAAACTGATAATAATGGTTAGCGCTAACAGAGCAGGTCAGTATGTGGATCAGCTTAGTGGATATAAAGCTTTCATACCGAATCTGTTGCCGCCTGTGCCTGACATCATTATGGATGACGAGATGTGGCAGCTTCTATCTCAGGCGGATCGTGCACTGGGTAGGCTAGATGGATCAACAGATGCTCTGCCTAACCCTGACCTATTTGTGTTTATGTATGTTCGCAAAGAAGCGGTTTTGTCGAGTCAGATTGAGGGAACACAGGCATCTTTGATAGATGTTCTGGAATTTGAATTCCAAACACTCGAACCAGATAATCCTCAAGAAGTGGCTGAGGTGGTTAACTATATCGCTGCTATTAACCACGGTCTTGAGCGCTTGAAGGATTTACCTGTGTGTTTGCGCCTGATTCGGGAAATACACCAGAAGTTAATGCAAGGAGTGCGAGGTTCTGAGCGAGCTCCAGGTGAGTTTCGTCGTACCCAGAATTGGATTGGTTCTAAAGGATGTTCCCTCAAAGACGCTACTTACGTTCCACCTCCACCCCATGAAATGGCACAAGCTTTAGATAATCTAGAAAAGTTTTTGTATGATTCAAAACCAATGCCCGCTTTGCTCAAAATTGGATTGGCTCATGCTCAGTTCGAGACAGTTCACCCTTTTCTTGATGGCAATGGCAGAACGGGGCGTCTACTAATTACATTTCTTCTATGTGAGCAGAATATACTCAAGCGCCCACTTTTATATCTCTCTTACTATTTCAAGAAATATCGCTCTGAATACTATGACCGACTTCAAGCTGTCAGAGATAGTGGCAATTGGGAAGGCTGGCTAAAGTTCTTTCTGCGTGGTGTTTACGAAGTCGCTCAAGAAGCGTCCGCTACTGCCCGCAACATAGTCACCATGAAGGAAGAACATCATCAACTACTCCTCAATACCATGGGTAATCGAGCCGGACAGGCTATAGTACTGCTAGATAGCCTTTATTTTAGACCAATTATCACTGTTGAACAGGTTCAAGAAATTATTAAACGCACATATCCTAATGCCAACAAATTAGTGAATGATCTGTGTGATGTTGGTCTTTTAGAAGAAATTACCGGGCAAAAACGTAATCGCGCTTTTGCTTACGCTCCATACTTAGATATTTTTAAGGAATCTTAGCAACTTCACCCTAAGTATTGATTCAACCCATCAATTGGATAGATTGCTAAATTATTCGCCTTGAAATTAATCACTAGTTTAATCCCTAGTTGAATGAATAATTTATAATTTAGAACTTAGAATTTATTCATTCTGCATTCTTCATTCTTAATTCTTCAGTTTTCAATTACTCTTTCTCAGTAAGCGCTGGAAAATCTGCAAGTTCTGATCGAGCCAATCGAGCCATTTCAGACTACTCGATAAAGATTTCGGTGGGTCGGAAATCAAGGTATCTAGAGCAATCAGGCGCTGGAAATTGATCTTGACTGGATCATGACGCTCTGTGGGACCGTCTTTGCGATAAAACTTGACACCAGCTTGTTGCTGCATAATGGTGATCAATTCTTGAGCAACGATACCGTAGCCAATGGTAGTGGGGTGAATGCCATCTAGGGTGAAGAAACCACCGCTGGTGCGACCAGTAGCATCGGATCTAAAAAAGCGAGTATCCGGTACTGGTGAAAGAGCTTCCAGTTCGGGTGGTAGCTGATAGGGAGTCCACCAATCTGGTCTGGCGTCGGGGTCTTCAATATAACGTCGATAAGCTAAGCAATCCAGTAATCCTGCTAATTCAAATAAATACCAATCTCGACCTTCTTTTCGAGCCTGACGTACAGCATCAGCAATATATTCGTTGTACTGGTCAATGACGCTATCAATTGCTCGGGCTTGTTGTGCGGTAATGTGCGGGTCACGGTTGGGGTCGAAATCTTCGTCGCTAATCCAAGGACGGGTGTAGTAGGGGAAGTATCGCGAGCCAGTAGCCATCTTATGTCCTACTCCACGACCAATGGGCGCAATGGTGACATGGGGAACTGTAGCCCAAATGACATGGCGAGCTTTAATTTGCTTGATTTGCTCCACTACTTGATCCAATTCAGCTTTGAAATCTTCCGGACACCAGACCGTAGGTCGCTGATTGGGCTGGGGTGCGTTCAATCGCGATCGCAACTCCATCTGACCTGTAGTTGAGCAATGCTGCCCATGGCATTATTCGCCCCAATCATGACCATGAGGGTTTCAATACCATCTCCCTGACCGTTTTCTAAACTTCCTTCTTGCCCTAGTGCTACCGCAGCTTGGACTGGGGTCAGTGCTTTACCCTCTGAATCCCGTGCGGAGTCCAAAACCCTCAATGCCCCATGTTCGTTAGCATTCTCAACGATTTGCCGCAATAGATCATCCGTTGGTGCCTGGATTGCGTTTCTGAGAGTATCTGCATCATTAGAGATAATGTCTGTGAGATTCCACCCATAAATAGCAAGATTATGGTTAATCCCTTTGTCCATAGCAACAGTAGAGCCAACGCCCCCTTGCCAACCAGGACCCCGTTCCCAATAATCTTCTATGTCATCCATCCATGCGCGGATTGAAAACAGAGCCGGTCCTAATTCCCACCACTGTATCTGGTCACCAAACTGTGCCTCTAACCGCCTAACTAAATACTCCAGATTCAGGGGCAATCCACCAAATTCACCATATTGGCTGGGACGACGCAGGTGTTCTTCCCAACCCATTTCTTGAGCAATCATCATGGGATAGGACAGATCAGTTTTAAAAATTGCTCCATTCTGGACGCCCTGGCTGAGGGAATCACCAATCGTGACCAGTCGATGTCGGGGAGTGCCTGGCTGTTGGTTGACTTCACTACTTAATTCCGGACGGATACCCAGAGTAGGGTCTGTTTCCGGTGGACGCCCTTCAGGTTGGATAACTTCCTTGACTTGATCTGGAGCGTCAAAGTCGAGCATGTCTTTGGTAAGCAAACGTTTGACCATAGTTGCCTGTTTATGAAAAAGAGTGATGATTAGTTATTATATAATTCACTGATGCTGAGGTTAATTCCAGAAAAGTAAGCATATGCGCTACGCGCACGCGTGCGCGTTCAGCTTCAGAGGTATGGCAATGTGATAAGCCCGTTTTTATCTGGGTTGTAAACACAGGTATTGCTTTAAAAGGCAAAAGGCAAGAGGCATGCATGCTAGACTGGAGTTTTATTGGATAATAAAAAAAGACCTCCTAGGTTTACATCTGATTTAGAAACACGCTTATCAGTTTTGAATTGGTTGAGGTACCTTGTCCTAGGTTTTAGGGAGGGAGTAGAGAGTAGGGAGTAGGGAGTAGGGAGTAGAGAACTTCGCAAGTGGAAAAAAATCCTGTTTACCTCATTACTATGATCAGCCCTATAATTTGCTGACAGCCTGGTAAGCAAAGAAACTAGAGACGTTAGATCTCGTTAATAAAGATTTGGTAGTTTCATATAAGATTAGGTTAAAACGGTAAAGAAGTGATTAATTCCCTGGATAATTCCAATATATACCCTACAAACTATGAATGCAAAACCTAGCATTAAACTCCCATGGATATTTATCCGTCATTTAAATAAGACTGTCTGGGTGATTTCTAGTCTTGCCCTACTGACAGTAGCTGCCGAATCGTCTTTAGGAGAACCCTCACCCCCTACCCCGACAACACTAACCCTAGAATCCCCTGCTCCTGAACTCCCAGTTACCCCTTCAGCCACCTCTTTATCTGATCATTTGAACAAAATTGGTGCTAAAATGTATGGGGCTTACTGGTGTCCCTATTGCACAAAGCAGAAGCAAATGTTTGGTGAGGCATTTAAGCA
>NZ_JAAHHZ010000102.1:0-21789 GCF_010672005.1 Moorena sp. SIO4A5
GTGCTTCCTCTGCTTTGGAAACCGAGGCGAGCACAGAACCATTCATACTAATAGCATCAATCATCAGACGGGTTTTTTCCTGTCTGTGTCCCCGCTTCTTACGGGTTTTCTTCTTGGGCTGCATTTTGTAGACGATGATTTTGCGATCGCGAAAGTGTCGCATCACCGTTCCTTGTACGGTTGCTCCTTCAACTAAGGGCTGACCGATGCTGATTTCACCATCATGATTAACGAACAGGACTTTGTCGATGGTGACATTTTGCTCTGGTTCAACGTGCAGTAATTCGATGTCGTAAAAGCGACCCGGTTCGACTCGCAGTTGCTTGCCACCAGTTTCGATAATTGCGTAGGTCATGGATTTGTTTTTCTAGAGTTGCCGTACAGGTAGCTGGTTAGTGTTTGTTCCGATGGATAGGATTTCTTGCTTGTGCCAGCTTTTGTTATGCCTTCACCTGATCCGAGCAGGAATCGACACGTAATCTATTATTATCTTTGATTAGTTAGTCTTTGTCAAGACCATAACCGTGAATCTTGACAGCAAATCTAGCACTAGGGTAACCTTACTACTGATTAGATTTGGTGTCCAGTTTTTGGTAAGTCCTGGTAAATTTGTAAAGAAGTATTGCTAAAAGACGTTGACACTAAATCCTATTTTTTTCAATTTACCCACTTTAGCTGTAGCAGCAAACAACTCGGTTCTAACTCACCTCACCGGTATTGTTAACCAAATCTTAAATGGCATATCTAATGTACTCTTCTTTAGCATCAGTGGTATGCCACTGATTGTCTTGTGGCTAGTCTGTGGTAGCCTATTCTTCACCTTCCGGATGAACTTCATCAACATCTGGGGATTTCGACACGCCATTGATATAGCCTTAGGCAAATACGAGCAACCCAACCAAAACGGTGAAATCTCTTCCTTTCAAGCTCTATCAACTGCCCTATCCGCTGGTGTTGGACTCGGTAGCATTGGCGGTGTTGCTTTTGCCATCAGTATCGGAGGACCAGGAGCTGCGTTATGGATGACCCTTGCCGGGTTATTGGCCATGAGCAGTAAATTTGTAGAATGTACCCTGGCTCAAAAATATCGAGTGGTCAGACCAGACGGAACCATAGCTGGTGGTCCAATGTATTACCTCTCGGCTGGTTTAGCGGAAATGGGATATCAAAAACTCGGCAAAATTGTGAGCCTCGTATTCTGCATCTTTGCCATTGCTGGGTCATTTGGTGGTTCAAGCATGTTTCAAGCTAACCAATCCTTTGAAGTAATGGCCAGCGTAGTCCCCTGGCTGATTAATCGAGGCTGGGTTTATGGCTTAATTATGGTTGGCCTAGTGACATTGGTGATTATTGGTGGCATTCAACGTATTGGCTTAGTGGCTGGTACCATCGTACCCGTCATGTGTGGGATCTACATTTTGACATCCCTCTGGATTCTGATTGTCAATTTTTCCAGCATCCCATCTGCAATCGAAACTATTGTGACAGAAGCCTTGTCTCCCCAAGCCGTTGAGGGAGGTTTGATTGGGGTGTTAGTACAGGGATTAAGGCGTTCAACCTTTACTAATGAGGCAGGTATTGGTACATCTGCCATTGCTCACGCCGCTGCCAGGACTGAGGAACCAGTGCGGGAAGGCATTATAGCCCTACTCGAACCTTTTATTGTTACTGTGGTCATCTGCAATATGACTTCTTTAGTAATAGTCATCACTGGAGTATACAAAAATTCTGAGTTTGCTGAGTTCGGTGGTGCCGAAATGACCGCCGCTGCTTTTGGTAGTGTCATTAGTTGGTTTCCCATCCTCCTTGCCATATCTGTGTTCTTTTTTGCTTTCTCTACCATGATTTCATGGAGTTACTATGGTGAAATCTGTTGGGATTATTTGTTTGGTTCGAGAACTTTGATTGTCTACAAAATATTATTTTTGATCACCATCTTTATTGGAGCTGTGGCTAACCCAGAAGCAGTCATTAATTTCAGTGATAGTATGCTTCATGCTATGGGTTTACCTAATCTTTTCGGTGCCTATTTCCTCTGTAGCAAAGTAGCCACTGAACTTAAAGACTATATGGATCGCTTGAATTCTGGGAAAATAGTTCCCGTAACTCAATCTTCTTAGAAGATTAGTATTTATAATATTTTTAAAGAAGCCATAGGAGTCAATAATCTATGAGCTTATTTGCCACCGACCGTGTACTTGTACCCATTGATTTTTCTGAAACCTCCTTTGAGGCTTTAGAAAAAACAATAGACTTTGTCAAGGATGCATCTCATATATACGTTATCCATGTTCTCCCCCCTCTCAACCCTGCTGAACCGGGAGTGATGTGGCGTACAGTAGATAGCCAGACTCGTAAATCCCATGTGGAAAAGGTACTTTCTGACAGATTCAAGGAACCTCAATACGAAGGAATCCATGTCAACATCAGCATTGGCAATCCTGCCTCAAACATCATCGACTACGCCAGGGAACAAGCCATTGATCTGATTGTGATCCCATCTCATGGCTACACCGGTCTGAAACGATTTGTTTTGGGGTCAGTAGCTGAGCGAGTCGTTCGATTTGCCCACTGTCCAGTGCTTGTGCTGCGACGGGAAGTCTGACAGTGATTAAATTTTTTTAATTTGGTTTGGGTCATTCTGGGGAAAATATAGTAAATGAATTTAATACCAAGTTGCGGTCCAACCTAAAACTTTCTGTTCTCCCAATCTCCCAATCTCCCAATCTCCCAATCTCCCAATCTCCCTATCCAAGCAATCTACTATCTTTGAATGCAACTGAATGCAACTCGGTATAATATCTGTCTTAATATGTTTCTATCTTGAAAACTCTACCTTTGAATCATAATGAAGTGCTATCTTGCAGCTGCCATTCAAATGACTAGCTCCCCTGACCTAGAACAAAACCTAGTCCAGGCAGAAGAACTGATCGACCTAGCCGTGCGTCGTGGTGCTCAACTGATCAGCTTACCGGAAAACTTTTCTTTTCTTGGTACAGAGCAAGACAAAATTACCCACGCTGATGCGATCGCAGAGCAAAGTGAACAATTCCTCAAAACTATGGCGCAACGGTTCCAAGTCACTATCCTTGGTGGTGGCTTTCCGGTACCAGTGGGTACTAGTAAAGTCTACAATACAGCCCTACTCATCGGTTCGAGTGGCAATGAACTAGCTCGTTACCATAAAGCTCATCTATTTGATGTTAACCTTCCTGATGGGAATACCTATCGAGAATCAGAGACAGTTAAGGCTGGAACTGAACTACCCAAGGTCTACCCGTCCCCAGAATTCGGCAATTTGGGACTCTCTGTCTGTTATGATGTTCGATTCTCGGAACTCTACCGACACTTATCCCAGAATGGAGCGGATGTATTGTTTGTGCCTGCTGCCTTCACCGCCTACACTGGCAAAGACCATTGGCAAGTTCTGCTCCAAGCTAGAGCCATCGAAAACACCTGCTATGTGATTGCGCCAGCTCAAACTGGTCGTCACTATGCCATGCGCTACACCCATGGTCATGCGATGATAGTAGACCCTTGGGGGGTAATCTTGGCAGATGCTGGAGACACACCAGGAGTTGCGATCGCAGAAATTGACCCAAACCGCCTCCAACAAGTCCGCCAACAGATGCCTTGTCTAGAACACAGAGTCTTTGTTTGATTAGTTCTTAGTCTTAATTAACCTGAGTTCTAGATCAAGTTGGTTATGTCGAACTCAGGTCATCACTAAAAACTAACTACTAATGACTAGCAAGAGCCACAGCAGATTGAGGCCAACGCCCTACGGCTTGACCGATTACCGCCATTTCTTTCACCAACTCGTCAAACCGCTCCGGTGTCAAAGATTGTGGTCCATCAGACAGGGCTTTAGCGGGGTTGGGGTGAACTTCGATCATCAACGAGTCAGTTCCAGCTGCGATCGCTGCTTTTGCCATAGCTGGAACATAATCAGACTTGCCTGTGCCATGACTGGGGTCAATCATAATCGGCAAGTGAGTTAGGAGTCGTAAGACTGGCAGTACTGAAAGATCTAGGGTATTCCGGCTGTATTTACGGTCAAATGTCCGAATTCCCCGTTCACAAAGAATCACATTAGAATTGCCCGCTGCTAGGATATATTCAGCAGCCATCAACCACTCATCAATAGTTGCTGACATGCCCCGCTTCAGGAGTACTGGCTTATCTTGAGCCCCCACTTTTTTCAGTAGGGCAAAGTTCTGCATATTACGGGCACCAACTTGCAGCACATCTGCTACCGTACCAATTTTATCCACATCAGCCGTGTCCATCACTTCAGTAATGATGCCCAACCCAGTTTCTTCCCGTGCCTTGGCTAGCAAATCCAAGGCACTTTCCCCATGACCCTGGAAGGAATAGGGGGATGTCCGGGGTTTGTAGGCACCTCCCCGCAGGAACTTTGCTCCTGATGCCTTAACCCTGCGTGCTGTTTCGACGATCATCTCCTCGTTTTCCACGGAGCACGGACCCGCAACAATCACCAAGGGATGGTGTTCACCGAATACCACTGGCCCATTGGGCGTTGGCACTAGCACCTCACTGGCTTCCCCATGACGATACTGACGGCTAGCCCGTTTAAACGGTTGCTCTACCCGCAGTACCTGTTCTATCCACGGACTAATTTCCTGAATTTGTAGGGGGTCTAAAGAAGCGGTGTCACCAACTAGACCCAACACTACTTTATGCTTACCAACAATTTTTTCTGGAGTCAGCCCCCATTGGCTCAATTCTTGGCTAAGGCGAGTCACCTCGACTTCTGGAGAGCCTACCTTCATGACTACTATCATAAAAAAAATCCTCGTGAGTTTATAAACCCCGCGTCTAATGACCGGGGATGAAAAACGAGCCGACTAAGAGCCGATTAATTTGTTGTACATCTAAACAAGGATAATTCTAAGGCTGAAACCCAAGATTTCCGTTAGAGTGTCTCATACAACTAGATTCTTAACAGCTTAGGGACTTTAGTCCCAGTCAGGGAATGTGGGTGGGAGATGGTCGAGTTCCTACCCTTTGCTGTTGACAGAGTGCTTTATTATTCTATAGAATACTTTCTTGCTCTATATATGCCTTTTTGACTTATATTTATATTTCAATAGTCGCGATATCTGCTTGAACCAAAATTTTGATCAAATTACCCTTGTAGAATCTTGGATTTAGGCGGAAGAACGCAAAAAATATAACTAATTAATATAACAATATGTTAATTAAAATAACAAATTACTTACCCAGGTTAGTTAGGAAGCGAAAAAGTGCTTCCTACCTGGTAACCTTATACCCAAACTGAGACCATAGGATCCCCCAAAAGGTTAACTTTTTGTCTTAGCAGCACGCCATGCTGATGTCAATCTGCCTAGGTTAGTGCTGAACTCTTGCCAACCAAAAAAAGTTCCTGGTATATCTTCCTCCCACGAAGCAGAAAGAACACCATAGCTCAACCCCAACACACCTAGACCAAAGCATCCCATACTCACCAGAATCACTGCCACATGGGGTAACTCTACCCCAACCTGTGTGATCAATAAATAGCTAACCACAAATGTAACTATCCCTAAGAAACTGGGAATACCGCACATTAGAGCCATCCGACGCACCATCCGTTTACTGACCACATCGGGGATTGCCATTGAGTCCTTTGAGGCTGCCCTTGGCAAATCTTGCTTCTTATCTTGTTTCTTATCTTGCTTGACAGTAGTTTGACTGGGTTTTTCCTTTGGAGTAGCTTGGGGATTTGTTGATGAATTTTGGGCTTTAGGGTTCTTTTTGCGCTTTTGACGTGGTTCAAAAGGCAATCGCTCCCGTGACGGTTCAGTAGACATAAGCTCTTTTCAACTAGGGTCCGTTCAACTAGGGTCTAACCCCGAATACCTAAGCGCTCAATCAATTTTTGATACCGTTGTTGATCGTCTTGACGAATATAGCTAAGTAAGCGCTTGCGGCGACCGATCATCTTCAATAATCCCCGTCTAGACGAGTAATCTTTTTTGTGGCTTTGTAGATGGAGACTTAATGTATTGATACGCTCAGTCAGGATAGCCACTTGCACCTCTGCCGAACCAGTGTCAGTTTCATGAACCTGGTAGCCATTAATAATTTCAGTTTTACGTTCTTGAGTTAGACTCATCGATAAAGTTTAATTAGTATAAGTCAACAGTTTTCTATTCTATCACCATCAAGAAGGGATTCAATTCCCCGAGCGCCGCCTATCTAACCACTGTTGTAGGATGATAGCAGCAGCGTGACGGTCAATCAGTCCTTTATTGTGGGTAAGCGATCGCTTACTCGCCTTGAGTCGCGATTCAGCCTCCCAAGAGGTAAGCCGTTCATCGATATACTCTACCGGCAGCTGGAGTGCTGCTGCTAATCGCCTAGCCAATTTTTGCACCTTTCGTGCCTGGAAACCCAGGGTTCCATCCATCGAATAAGGTAAACCTACCACCAGTACCTGCACTTCTCTGGTTTCAACTAACTCTCGCAGTTGGTCAACATCCCGCTGAAAGGAGGTACGCTCAATGGTAGTTAAACCAGTAGCAATCAAACCCGTCCCATCACAACCCGCCACACCAATACGTTTGCTTCCCAAATCCAATCCCAGTGCTGAAATTCTTTCCATAACTTAAGCTCCTATGCTATCCATTTTTAGTCAAAGAGCGAATTTGGGGAATGGCACATTAGGTATGGGGCATCTGTAAATTAGCTTTTATAACCCAAGTGGGGATAACTAACTACTTCTGCGGTGAAGATTTAACTGACACCCTCTCCTCTTGAGAGACTACACTGGAGGACTGGGAAACCCCAATGGAGACCTTTTTTACCTTAGCACGGTGTTTCTTCGATGGGGATTGTGACCAGGATATGCGGCTGGGGATTGGAGTTCGAGCTGGCTGTAGCCCCTGAAGCACATCAGATAACTCAAAAGTAACAGACTTGGTTTCCCGCAACTTATGCCAAACGGAACGGGACATCAGCAGAGTATGCTCAATCCGTTCTGCTCCCAGCTCAGCTAGATACTCTTCCTGCTCAGCTTGATAGTCAGCCGTTGCCAGATTTAGGGATTGGGAAGGCAGTTTTTGAGCAATCCGTGCTATCTGAGACAGTAACTCTGGATATAGGTAATTGTAGGCTGGATGAACTGTTAACTCAGCTGAGTTGGTACGGTTACCATCACGGCACAGTCGCAGCCGAAAATAGCCAACGGCGACTTTACGCTGTGGTTCAAATACATAGGCACTGATTACTTCAGTATGATTTAGCCACTGCCACAGTGAATCAATGATTTTCCGTGACATACTGGTTTGAAAATCCTGAATATGGCGGTCAAAAACCTTACGCACTATTGGTGGCATTGATGCCGTATCCAGCTGATAGAGCAACTGAGCATCTGCGTTACTGACAGGCAACAGGTTCGGCAAATCTGGTTCACGAACCGCCAATTTTTCCAGCAGTTTTGGCTCAATCGCCCAATAGGTCATCTGAGCTAGGGGCTGGAATCCGTTTTGCCGATACAGAGCCAGTGAACTTTTATGATTGATATTGACTTCCAATAACCAAGTTCGCGCTTGCCAAATTTTTTCAAAGCAATAGCGCAACAGAGCCGAGCCAATGTCTCGAGTTGCCAGGGTGTTACTTACTAGAGGAGTGTTGGCATCAACTAACACCTGCTCCACCCGCCAAGTACTACGGGTGTGATTAAATGGGGAAATTTTGATCAGTCCGCGCAGCTGTTGGAGTTGCTCAGCCACATAGATACAAAAACTGTACTGGTAGGGGTTGGGAAACCAACTCAAAAACTTCAGCAACCAATACCAGCGTCTAACTTGCTTAAGTGGCTGTTGGTCAACTGATGGGCAGATCTTACTCTGCTCATCAGTTGCCTGTTGCAGTAGCTTCTCAATTGCTGCCAAATCATGGTATTGAAATGGGCGGATCAAATTCTTCGGGTTTTCCGAGACAGGTGAAGTCATTTTGGGTACGGATGCCATGAAGCTGCTCGCTCTGTTTGACCCATGTTCTTGCGCTGTAACCTACATTGGCAAGACTAGGGTTACTGCCAATATATTAGCTATTTTCCCATCATCCCAGTTGTGACAAGACATATAATTGACACTCCTCGCCCTAAAAGGACGAGGATTCTTGAGCTAATCACAGCCCTTTTAGGTTCCCCTTACTCAGGTCTTACACGATTATGTCCTATTCCGTTGCAAACTAGAATATCACTTAATATCTAGAACCCCTGCATGTGGATAGTTCTCCAAGCTTTTACCCAAACTTCTTGGGAAGTTTCCGTATGCCCTACGGTACTTTTGCTATTGAGTTAATCATTGAATTGCTATTCTGATTGAGGAAAATCAGCCTTGTACGAATTTTGGCTCGTTTGAACTCCTAGCAAGAGCAATTACACCGTTTCTTGTTTTTCAGAAGGTTTTTAAGCTGAGTTATCACCTACAAACTCAGTTCCTCTTGGATAATTGTACCAAAAGTCCCCCTAAAAGGGGGAGGCTTTCAACCCATTTATTTCGGTAATATTAGGTGCGCTTTCCGGATTAGGTGCGCGCCTGCTAGGCCGCGAGCAATCCCTCGCGGCCTAGGGTCGCACCTATCGGCTTTCGCCGACGCGGGGCGCGAACGGGCGCGCACCTCCAGTTGTGTTTCTTGGGTTAACTCCACCAGTGGTACGGTTGAGTGTTGAGTGTTAATCGTTAACGGTGGGGTCTTGGGTCAACACTCAACATATGTAAGCATTCAGCGTGTCGCGTATCAGCGTGTCGCGTATCAGCGTGTCGCGTATCAGCGTGTCGCGTATCAGCCAACAGCCTGTGGCCACACTACTTGAGGAGCACACCGCAATTGAATCAAATAAACTGACCGCTGACTGCTGACCACTGACTTCTGAATACTTACCAACATAGTCTCAACGTAATATAGGCACGCCCCTATCTAGCTTAGTCTTGTAAGGCTTAGTCTTCATCCATTATATTCCCTTTGTCTACCCGTTCTAACTGCCACAGAATTTGATTACCTTCACGCCTGACCCTGGACACAACCCAGTTGCGCCAAGACCAGTGGTTCCCCCGACTGGTGACAGCGCTGGCGTTGACATCCATTAAATCCGCCAGTTCAGAACTACTAATCAGGTAGCCTTGGCTGGCAATTTCATCTGCGATGTGTAGAGTTTCTACCAGATTACGCAGTTGAGCAACTCTCACCTCGCGGGGTAATTCGTCAGTAGTACTAACAGAAGAAGAAATAGCTGATTCCATAATTAAAACAGAAGATGATATATATCGATGAGGTGGAAATGCTCGATTATATAGTTTACGTAAGCTAACCGATCAGTAGTATGGGAATCTGATATCCCTGTTACTATCTTTGGTGAAAGATTACCACCGAAGATAAAGGTTTAACAAAACCCTCTCTCCAGCAATCCCTCATAAGACCCCGATCTGTCTTGCCTAAAATTAAAACACTATTAGCTAAACCGTGAGAAGCCCCGCACAATACCTGATAGGGTAAGTGTCGTATGGGAAGCGCGGGGCAAGGGTCGGAACGTCGAAATGCCAATGCGATATACTACCGATAGTAGGGAAAAACAAATTAAGAGCTAACCGCCACCTACGTGCCTGTACCTTTACAACCTGGAATATGGGGTGACCTTCAGAAAAAACTTGATAGTTTGAGTTATCTGTGGATGGGTAAAATTCCAGCAGTACTTTGGTTAATGAACTTTTTTTGTATTGTTCCGGCGGGTCGGGGCATCCCGGAGGCGAAACCTTAGAAGAGGGCAGCCTTAATCATAAAGTTTTAACCCTTTACCCATAGCCGACTAACCATAAAGGCCAGAGACGCGCGCCTTAGACAGGGTCGCCTTATAACAATAGCCTTAACCCTTTTACCCATAGCCTGCCGACCATAAAGGCGACCCTGTCTTACGGTAACTTCAAACCCTCTTCTTGCGGTAACTTCTGACCGTGTCGTTAATAAAGTAACCCGTGTAACCTAAGCAGTAGCTGGTGTTGGTAAGAAGCCCGCACTGTCCAGTGCTTGGCAGCGTCGGGAGTATGTCACTAAAACACTACTAGACCAATCCGGTAAGCCCCCCACAGCAGAAAGTCGTGAGCTACGAACCCCTACATCACAAATATCGTCCCCAGAGATTTGCGGATTTAGTGGGGCAAGATGCGATCGCAAAAACCCTAACCAATGCCATCGAGAGTGAGCGCATTGCCCCTGCCTATTTGTTTACTGGCCCTAGAGGTACGGGAAAAACCTCTTCGGCACGGATTTTAGCTAAGTCTCTCAACTGTCTCAAGAGTCCTTTGCCAACTCCATTTCCTTGTGGTGAATGTCACGTCTGCCGTGAGATCGCTGGTGGTTTATCCTTGGATGTGACTGAGATGGACGCAGCTAGTCATACCGGCGTAGATAAGATCAGGGAAATCATTGAACGGGCTCAATTTGCCCCAGTCCAGTGCCGCTACAAAGTGTATGTGATCGATGAATGCCATATGCTTAGTACCGCAGCCTTCAACTCCCTTCTCAAAACCCTGGAAGAACCGCCGGAGCGGGTAGTCTTCATCTTGGCTACCACAGACCCTCAACGGGTATTACCCACCATTATTTCCCGCTGCCAACGTTTTGATTTTCGCCGCATTCCCCTAGAGGCAATGGTGTCTCATCTGAAGGCTATTGCAGTTAACGAAAATATCGCTATTACACCAGATGCCTTAACCCTAGTGGCACAAGTGGCTCAAGGGGGGCTCCGGGATGCAGAAAGTTTGCTAGATCAACTGAGTTTGTTAGATGAACAGGTCACGGTAGAGCAGGTTTGGGATTTAGTGGGGGCAGTACCTGAACAAGACTTGCTGGCATTGCTAAACGCGATCGCATCTTCTGAAGCAGTAGCAGTACTAGAACAATGTGGCTATCTGATCGATAGAGGTCGAGAGCCCCTAGTTATCCTACAAAATCTCGCTAGCTTCTACCGAGATTTGTTGATTGCTAAAACTGCTCCTGCTCGTAATAATTTATCAGCCATCACCCTTCCAACCTGGCAGAAGCTGTGTGAGTTAGCTAAACAGCTTGATGTGGAGAGTATTTTACGTGGTCAACAGCATCTAAAAGACAGTGAAGTTCAGATCAAAAACACTACCCAGCCCCGTCTCTGGTTAGAAGTAACCCTAATGGGTTTATTGCCAGCGGCTCTTGCCTCTCAATCCGTAGAAACCTCACAGTTATTCCCTAAAAATCCATCAGTCAAACCCTCAGCACCTTCGGTTAAACCTAGGCACCAGCCTAACCTAGCACCAGTTGGGAGACATCAGCTCAGAAAAGAGCGGTACAATCAACCAACCTCTTCCCCAGATCAGACTACTCCTAAACCAGAGCATCCAAGTAAACCAGCTCAGAAGCCAAAGACTCAGGAAACTGAGGAGCCTAAGCCTTCAGAAAGGTTAGGGTCTCAACCACACCCGGACACCTCTACTAATGGCATACCCAAAACCCCTGATTTAGTGACAACCTCAACACCGAATCAGGAAGTTTACCATAGCGCTAGTGTTAATCGAGACAGCGACCTTAGCAACCAGCCATACGAAATCGAGCAGGTTTGGCAACAGGTCATTCATAATATTGAACTGGATGGCTCTAGAGAAATACTGCGTAGCAACGGCTGTTTATTAGCTTTCAATGGCCGAGAGGCATCTATTGGCATCAAAAAGAAGGGTGTACAAAAGCTCATACAAGGAATGTTGCCCCAAATTCAAAAGGCATTTGCCAAAGTCCATCCAGGTCATGTGAAAGTTAATTTTCAACTAGTAGGAGCACTCCCCACCCAGACCGCTCCTCAATCAAGAGTGACCCTACCAGCAGTACCAACTCCGAAATTACCTCCACCAATCACTACCCCAGAAGCACCACAGGAATCTTCAAGCAGCAAGGGGGATTCAAAGGGGGATTCAACGGAGGCCAAACTAGTTGTGCCACCTAGCACCAGTGACTCTTCAAAGCCAGCAGTAAACCCCTCCCCCCAACCATCCCAGCCACAAAACCTTGCCCCTCCTAGCAATTCTGAAACATCTGAAGCAGTGGACACTGTATTATCCAGCCCAGTATTATCCAGGCCAGCATTATCCAGGCCACCGTATGATTTCTCTGACTTAGACTGGGATGCTGATCAAATAGAGCAAGCTTTAGGGAAAATTAAAGATTGTTTTGGCGGAGAAATTATTGATTTAAATGATGATATGAGTAATAATGAAGTCATGGCCAAAGAGCCATCAGTAGAGTCGTTTGTCAATGATACTCAGGGTAGCTTTGACCAAGAGCAACCCCAATCATCAGTAGCCGAAAATCAACCTGATCCAAGACCGTTTTATATCAAGATTCAGAATAGGCCGCAAGAGTTAGAATATGATGAAAATGGTGAACTACCTTTTTAGAGTTATGATAAATTTGGTAATTGGTAATTACTAATTGGTAATTTATAGCGTTAATCGCACTTATGAGGTACAGTCTTTTTTGACGGTGATTCCCTTAAAATCATCTTTCTTATTCCCTTTTATATTTCCCCTACTGGGAGGGGTTAGGGGTGGGTTACTTTTGCATTAAAAGCATAAGCAATGTCGCTCAAAGGTTGCTGAGAATTGCTATAAATTCTTAAGCTCATAGGCGAGGCAAAATTTCTGGTAATAGCTGACCGGGAACTTTGGAAAGGGCAAGGCTTTGTCCCGCAGGACCATTTTCCCGAGAGAATGCCCGAATAGTGTGGATCAGGTAGTTCAGAGAAATTTGGTAGGTTTCGGGTTGATCAACTGTACCCATACAAGCTTGCACATGTTGGTGTAGGGCAGCTTCTAAATGAGTTAACTTAGACCCTTTGGTTAAGGAAAATTGTGGCTGTGTGGCTAGCTGGAAATGCACTAGCCCCAAGTTGTTGTAGGTAGCTATAATATCAAAGTTAACTGGTATAGGCGATCTATTCTGGTTAAGGACTTGGTCAGACGGGTGTGGTTGATGTCCTGCGATCGCAAGAGCATTTTCATAAGCCCTTATACATTGCTTAAAGTATTCTGCTTGTGCCCCATATTCCTCCTTTAACTGGTCGGCTAAGTGCCAGTAGGCGGTACCCAGGTTATTCTGGGTTGCAGCATAGCCAGCTGGGTCAACCTCTGGTTTCCGGTATTTGAGAGCATCTTTATAAGCAAATATCCCTAGCTTCAACCAGACTGTTGGTTGTTCGTGCTGGGCAAGACTCCAGTAAGCCGTACCCAAGTTATTTTGAATCATTGCCCAATTTTGAGGATTGGCTGTGGTGTCATGATCACAGATGGCTTCTTGGTAGGCTGCGATCGCTTTCTTTAAATTAGGCACTGGTGATTGATGTTGCGCTAGATTCCAGTAAGCCGTTCCTAAGTTGTTCTGGGTTGAAGCATATTTAACCATGTCATGATCAGCACCGCTATAGCGCAAAGCTTCTTCATAGGCGCGAATAGAATTTTCCAGATTTTTAGCTAAGTCTTGGTAGTGGCCTAACTCTCCATAAGCTGTTCCCAAATTATTCTGTATCATGCTAAAAATTTCCGGAGATTGTTCCGCTAAAAAGTCAGTTAGTGCTATTTGATAGCATTTAATCCCTTGCTCTAAATAAGAGACCATCAGGTTGTCATTGTTCGGACAACGAGATAGCATCCAGTAGAAATTTCCCACATCATTGAGGATAGCGGATTCTTCTATAGGTTTGAATTTTGACCATTGCAGCGCCTGCTCATAAGCCTGGATTGCGATCACTAAGTTTTCCTCAGAGGCATCTCCCTGTTCAATCAGGTAGCGATAATGATTGCCCAATTCAAGATAGGTTTGGCCTGTAGATGGTTTTTGAGTTCCAGGTGGCAGGTGGTTTAGTTCGCAGTTATCTTGTGGTGTTTCAGTTTCAGTTTCAGTTTCAGTTGCCGGTGGCAGGTTGTTTAGTTGAAAGTTATCTTGTGGTGTTTCAGTTTCAGTTGTAGGTGGCACGTTGTTTGGTTGAAAGTTATCTTGTGGTGTTTCAACATTAAAACTTTCAACTGTCAACACCTCCTCTTGCCCTGGTAGTGTCTCCACATCTTCCTGACCAGGATCGATTACTGTTGTTGAAGGGGGTAATGTGTAGGAAGCTTGTGGTGTATCAGCCACCCCTTGGGATAGGGGTGTTGGTTCTCCTTCAAACTCAAAGAAACCAGTGTGCTGTTGCCAAAATTCTGGTACGGACTGCTGAATGGAATAAAACCAAGGTCGTGGCAACCAGAGCAAGAAAGTCAGTTCCCAGTAGCTGAGATTATGCCCAATTGCCTGTAAATGCCTAAGAAACAATCGTTGCAGTGCTGCGGGTTGCCGTGTTAAGTTTTCTATACCCAGAATCTGAAATCCCGGTATACTTTCAGAAGTATAAGATTCCTGATGGTCGGTTAACCATTGATTAATCTGAGCTAGGGGATTAGGCTCGCTCAGATTTAAATTCAAGCTGACCAACTTTGGGTAACCTTGGTGGTTCCTTGACCCGTTTGCTGCACATAAGCCTAACTCCCGGTATAATTGATCTGCTAGCTGGTTGCGCAGATTCAGGTCATCACACACTGCCAAAAAAAGCTGGCGGCGCAGACCAATACTCAAAGCGAGTTTCAAACGTTGATAGGTTTGCCGATTCCAACTGGAAATTTCTTGATTTGAGGCAATGTCCGTTACTATCATGCTGGCATAGGTGTCAGAGCAAAGGGATTACATATCAACCTTTTCCTGCTTTTGTTGCCTAAGTCAGGATTGAACTTGAATATTCTGTGATCATCGCTTAATTTATCAGTAGTTAGCACTCAGGACGATTTTAAGGGAAGTATTGTTTAATTATCATTACAAAATAAATTACCTCTTCCCATTCTCGGTAATGCTTACAAAATCATAGTTTTTATTTTGTAAAACAGGTAATTGTTATTGTGTGACTACTTACAAATGACTTAGCATTGCTATATCCGTATTTATAACGATTGTTTAAAAAACATACTATATAAAAATCATTAATTTTTACCATACCTATTACCATAAAATTAGTCAACAATAGATTAAAGTATATCGCTGTTTACTAAATTATCGTAAGCATATGCGCTACGCGCACGCTACGCGAACAGCAATCAGCCGTCAGCCGTCAGCCGTCAGCCGTTGGCGGCACCTCAAGTATCGTCGTGGCACAGGCTTCGACGCTGGGACATAGCCCATAAGCTAAATCCTTAGTTTTATATTAATTAGTTACACATATTTTTAGCTATTTACTATTTCCGATTCCCGATTCCCGATTTCCGATTCCCAATTCCCGATTCCCGATTCCCGATTCCCAATTCTAAATTCTAAATTCTAAATTCTAAATTCTAAATTCTAACTTCCCGATTCCCGTTCCCCTCCTGGGAGGGGTTAGGGGTGGGTTCCGATTCCCGATTCCCTATTCCCTAGAAATGATTAAACTCAATCAACATTTAATAACCTATTTAGGTAGCTGCGCCTTATCTGCACTGGTGCTATTTCCCGGATTAGCTAAAGCTCAGGTTCAAGTTTCTCCCTTAGTTATTGAAGAAGAAGCAGAACGAGGTCAAGCCAGAGGTATCATCAACGTCACCAATCGCAGTAATAAAGCATTTCGAGCCCGTGTCTATGCCACACCTTTCACCTACGATGAAAATGGGTTTGAGGCATTGGAATCTAGCTCTAATGATTTAACCCCTTATCTACAATTCTCCCCTCGTGAATTGGTAGTAGAACCAGGAGTAACTCGCCGCATCCGAATGATTTACCGCTTTCCTCCTAGTATGGAGAAAGGGGAATATCGGGCAGTGATTTTCACAGAAAATCTGGAACATTCCCAGAATAACCGTGGTGGTGTAAGTATGGGCATTGTACCTCGCGTTGGTGTCACTGTCTATGTACGTCATGGAGACAGGACTTACGCAAGTAAGTCCTGAACTATAAACTGTTTTGGGTGGAGGGAAGTCGTGAGGAAGTAGTTCCCATGCACAGCCACTCCGGCTCCAATACAGAATAGCGTTGACTATTTCTCCTCTGATTACTGTTCGTTTGCGACCTCGCCCTGTTACCGATTTAGCTGCAGGCAGCAGGGGTTCAATTAGAACCCACTGCTTGTCCCTAAGGTCTGTTGGATAAGCTTTGCGATTCATTCACTTCACTCACTCGCTCTTCTAATCACTTCTCATCTTCAAGTCTCACCAGCTTCTTTCTTTAATCTTTTTTTTATAGATACCCTCTAGCGGCTATTCCCAAGGCAGTTATCGTAATAATGACTAGGGATTTAATCAGTTGTTTGGACATGGTAATTGTCTGGGATAACGTTACGGTTTTATATCCGTGTTATTCCCCTGTTACCATCCAGATTATTACCAAAAATCTATAAAATTTATATAATTATTACTTTTTATTAATTACTAGTTATTAGTAGCTGATAGCTCCCATGTAGCTGAATGCTTATATAGCAGTTCTCATAAGTAATGAGGTAAACAATATTTTTTACCTACTCCCTACTCCCTACTCCCTACTCCCTACTCCCTATTCCCTACTCCCTGCTCCCTGCTCCCTGCTCCCTGCTCCCTCAAAAAATGTCCCTCAACCCATTAATTGCTATAGATATTGACAGAATAATTAGCTGATGTTAGATTATTATAAATCAACGGTTTGTTGGTAAAGTCTCCGTAGTAAAAATCTGCTCAAGCCGATTCCCACGGAGACAACTAAAAATATAGAGTTTAATTGCAGTAACATCAATTACCTAGGGGGATAGGTGGATGGCTTCCAGCCAATAGTTGAGTTTAGTTAGCTGTAGCTGTAACCGTAAACTTAAAGGCGTAATCACCGCATTTAAGGGGTAAAATTACCTCGATCAACATGTCAGCTTCAACCTCGAATTTGCTAGGAGGTAAATTTAGTGGTTATGCTGCAGGTTCTCCCATATTACGCTCGATATCGCCAGTTGTTGGACGATCAATCTCAACAAAATAAACTCCATAGTTGTAGGTCTCGGCGGTGTCTAAAAGTTCTTCAGATAGAGGATTCATCGCCATCAAGTCTCCAAGAGAGACAGTTGATGGGGTATTACAAACCATCAAACCTGTAGCAGCATCACCTGGGTTAAGAACAGCTAATACTTCGGGAGCAGGGTTTATTAGAGTACCAGGTTGAACATCTATAAAAGAACAGGTTCCCTCTACTGTGCCCTCAAATTCAAACTCCTGCTCTATAGTAGCAGAAGCAGGAGGACCAGGAGGTACCTGAGCAAAGGCACTGGTAGCACCAGCAGCAACACCTAAAGCAGTCAATGCGGAAATAAATAAGGATTTACCGAATTGGTTTCTCATGTCCTTTATCTGGTGGAAATAAACTGTTTGTTTGTAATTTTTTTGTAATTATATTGTTTCCTAATTTCATAACTGGATACATCCGGAAAGATACCGAATTTAAAAATTCAGTGAAGTTAATTAAGGTGGAGAAAAATACGGGTAATAATGGAATAGGAGTGCTACTGCAATAAACCAGATGTATCAAACCCCTTAGTTACTGTTAGATCTGACCAAATTGGAAAGTCTGTATGTAGTTTCCCTTAAAAAATTTAGTCAGCATTTAGTCAGCTCATAGGTGTTGGATGAAAATTATTTCACTAGCTTATCTAGCTGTAACAACTCTCTTGTCTTCTTTGATTACCATAACTTCCGTTGTTGCCCAAACACTAGCACCTGAAATACCAAAACCGGAAGTCGCCGCCACTACCTCTAGCCCAAGGCGAAACGATAGTGATCAATTGATTATTCTTCCTGTGGGGGTAAATCTGGGAAAACAGAATGTGATTCCTAGTACCTTAGTGCGGGGATTTGAAGATGGTTCCCAGGCAATTAATTTTGAAAAGTGGCTGATTCCCTTAGATGATGTGATTAAGGGCTTGAAATTAGATGTCAAACCCTTAGAAGATGGTCAATTAGAAGTGCGATCGCCTGGTTTAGTCACCCGCATCAATCCAGAAGAATTACCAACGGACCCAGAATTAGGATTAGTCATTCCCGTCAAAACCATCCAAACTCTTCTAGGAGTTCCGACGGAGTTTGACATGATTGAATACGCGATTAGGTTTAATCCCCCCTGGTTGAATATGCGGCCCAAAGGTCGGCGAACTCCAGAAATCCCAGTCGTACTGGAAGGATTATCTGAGATTGATGCCCCTGCCTTTAGCATATCCGCGATCAGACAACGGGTAAATATTAGTGGCAGAGGGGGTGGTAGCAGTTCCGTGTCTAATTCCACTAACTATAGTGGAGAATTTACCACCGTCGGCACCTTATTAGGAGGTAGCTGGTTTTTGAGGACTCGCCAACCGGATTTAACCGATACCGGGACGTTTCGGTTACAGGAAGCCCAGTATTTTCGCCAAACCGATGCAGCGGATTTTGTCCTAGGTTCCCAGCCCACCTTTTGGCGAAGTCAAGGAACAGGTCAATATTGGGGTGCGACCACTATCCAGCGCTGGGGATTTACCCCACCCTCATCAAGAGGTGGATTTAATCCTAGCCAACGGTTGCAAGCCAATGACATTAGACGCAGGGTTACTGGGGAAGCTGAACCGGGTACATTAGTCCAGCTGACCCAAGGTTTTAATGATGTAGTGGTGGATGAAATCCTAGTGGACTCCTCTGGGGTTTACCGCTTTGAAAATGTCATAACTGGACGAGGCGGTAGCAATACTTATCGCGTCTTTCTATACCCAGATGGACAGCTTACTGCGGAACCGGAAATTCGAGAGGCCAAATTCTCTACTCTACCGGGTCAATTGACCAAGGGAGCCTCTGCTTTAGTTGTTTCCACTGGCTTGAGTCGAGAATCGAGCCAGAATGGGAATTTCTTCGGTGAGTTTATAGACGTGCGGGGGGGAATTGCCTATCGCTTAGGAGTCACAGAAGACCTGACCTTGGGGATGGGGGTGGTTTACGACGAGTCAGTGTTGGGGTTAGGGGAACTATTCTATCAACCTGCTGGCTTTCCCTTAAAGGTAAAAGTGTCGGCTCTTTTGGGTACAGAGGATGAGGAGATAGACTATGATGCCAGTATTAACTTCCAACCCTCTCCTAAGCTGAGCTTTAACTTCAACAGTGATAGTCTAGCCCAGCGGTTTCGGGTCAACTGGCAAGTCTTTAGTGGTTTAACCTTGAGAGCCAGTGGAAACACTCGGGAAGAAGCCTTAGCTGCTGGTATGAGCATTTCCCACACTAGCCAAGATTTCTCACTCTCTGCCAGTGCTGACATCGACACCAATAATAACTTGCGCTGGAGTTTGAGGTCTAACCTGGGAAGTCTGATACTCTCCCATCGAGGCAATGAAATCACTACCAATTCAGAACTGATCTATTATTTGTCCGATAGCAGTGCCTCTAAAGGACATTCCCTGCTACTGGGTTACGAAACCCGGGATTCCAATAACCGTGATGATCACCTGGCTCGCTTAGCTTGGCGCTATCGTTCTCAACAACAGTTTAGTGATGGTCGATATCTCTGGGACTTGGATTTCGCCTATGGCTTTGGTTCTCGCGGTAATGGATTGATTGCCTCAGCTTCCAGTGCGGTGATTCCCGGATTAGTATTGCGGTTACGTTATCAAGAAATATCTACTACCTCTGATGGCAGCACCTTCAGGATTGAACTTTCTCCCAATATCAATGTCCAATCAGGGATTAGCGCTGCCGACACCCGCTTTGACCGCTTACGCAGCCGAGGGGGATTGTTAATTCAGCCTTTCTTTGACAACAATGGCAATGGTAAACGAGATACAGGGGAAGAGATTTACCTCGAA
Source organism: Moorena sp. SIO4A5 (assembly GCF_010672005.1). Lineage (NCBI taxonomy): Bacteria > Bacillati > Cyanobacteriota > Cyanophyceae > Coleofasciculales > Coleofasciculaceae > Moorena > Moorena sp. SIO4A5. The sequence continues at coordinate 19,877 of NZ_JAAHHZ010000102.1, forward strand.
GAGCCGGATTTACTTTTACTGCTGAATAATAAATCGATTACCTCTTTTCGACCAGACATTCGCAACAATGGGATTTTTGTCAAACTCGACCCTGACACCTATCGCCTCGACCTTGACCCTGCCGGATATCCCATCGACTGGAAACCTGAGGAATCAGCTTATGCAGTGGAGGTGGTGCCCGGTAGCTATACTCCAGTTACTGTGCCAATGGTACTATCCTACACGTTTGCAGGTGTAGTCACTGATGCTGCGGGAGAAGCGGTGGAGGGGGCGAAGGTAGAAGCAGTACCAGTTGATTCAGGAAAATCGATTTTTTCGATTACCAACGGTGCTGGGGTCTTTTATTTAGAAGGGTTGCAGCAGGGTAAGTATAATTTACTGATTAATGGTGAATCGGCTCAACCGAATCAAATTGAGATTAAGCCAGATTCCGAACCTTTCCAAGAACTGAATTTATCGATACTCCTTAGTCCTTAGTCTTTAATCGTTAGTGTTTTGTAGCCAGCAAAGAGTCTACAGGAAATAGGTAATCGTCAACTACCCATTACCTATTACCTGTTACCCATTACCTATTACCCCCTAGAATACCGAGAGTTCAAGCTTCAACTTCTGCTGGTTCTGGTTTAGGAGCTGGAGATGATTCGAGTCTAATGGTCAGGTAGCGAATCACATCTTGACTTAGACGCATTGCTCGCTCAATCTTGGCCACATGGGTACCTGGTCCATTATAGTTCATTTGGATATAAATCCCTTCCCGGTACCTATCAATGGGATAGGCTAAACGACGCTTGCCACGATGCTGAATCTCGATTTGCTCTCCACCGAGTTCCTGCAACAGGTCTCGGTATTTGCCGATAGCTTGATCTACTTGTTCCTCGCCCAAATCAGGACGCAGGATATACATCATTTCGTAAGTGTTTTGCACTGGTATTAATCTCCTTATGGACAAGTTGGCTTCTTTTTATCCGATGGACAGCACTAACAATCAGCACTAACAATCAGCACTAACAATCAGCTTTCCTTGACCCTCACCGAAGGTATGGTTAAAGGTTGGGTAATTGAGTTGCTTGCTACTGGATAGTTAAAGAAGCAAGGAATTGATCTACCGCTACTCAAGCGGACAGTTACCGGATCGGTAAGTGTGTGGGGTTGTTACACTTATCTGAATACTTTTATCTCAATACTTTGATATGAATACTTGACAAGCATTACCCCTTCACCATTTTAACCCCTTGTGCAACCAATTTCAATTAAATTTCAATTAAGTGGTGCTCAAAGAAAGTACATTCGTCAAAGGGGAATAACACTAGGCACCACCAGACACTACTAGAAGATGCTATGTATGAATGCAGCTTGTTATCTATTGTACTGTTAAGGACAATCTGTTATCGGTACTCAGTACTGACGTACTGCCAACTCAGGACTAATTTAGGTAAAGTAGAGAATTTTGGTAATATTATCAAGGAACATCTATTGTTATGACACAGCGCTACGTCCGAGTTAAATCTTCTAAAGGACAGACCTACTACGGCTTGTTACAGGTGACCCGCACTATTCAGGTGCTGGATGCACCACCTTGGTTACAAGGACAACCCATAGATTTAGAGTTGGAACCAGAAAGCTATCAATTGCTGGCTCCGTGTGCACCAACTAAAATCGTGGCTGTAGGGAAAAACTATACTGAACACGCAGCGGAATTGGGAACATCAGTTCCTGAGGAACCTTTACTGTTTCTTAAACCCCCTACCACTATAATTCCTGACTCTCAAGCCATCCAGTATCCGCCTCAGTCTCAGCGAGTAGACTATGAGGGAGAGTTAGCACTGGTAATCGGTGACTATTGCTTAGACTGCACACCAGACGAAGCTCAATCCAAAATTTGGGGTTATACGATCGCTAATGACGTAACGGCT
>NZ_JAAHHZ010000103.1:0-21286 GCF_010672005.1 Moorena sp. SIO4A5
AGCATCGGGCATATCTGTAAATGAGTTGTTGATGACAGCGATTGATGAAACGTTAATTGATAAGGCTGCGTGTAGGGAATAGGGAACTTCGGATCAGGGAATAGTCTGAGGCGGGGGCGCGGCAGGTTTGGGGAAATGGGGATAATATGGGAAGTGTGGCAGGTGTGGCAGGTGTGGCAGGTGTGGGAAGATGGGGAGTCAGATTAGCAACTAGCTCCCCAAGACAGTGCTGCCTAGGTATTCCCTAGTCCCTAGTCCCTAGGGCGTGTTTTCAAAGTTTTCCGCAAGATTATGATCCCCCCCAGCCCCCCTTAAAAAAGGGGGGAGCCATACTCGCTCGTCCCCCTTTTTTAAGGGAAACGGGGGATCTCCGAGGCAAGAAAACACGCCCTAGTCCCTAGTCCCTATTCCCATTAACCCAGAACGAGGTACCTCAGCCAATTGAGAACTGCTATTATGAGTAAGTAACGTTTAAGTTTTCCGTAACAAGAGTGCCACTCCCCAGTTAGCGATCGCATGTAGTCTTGGTCATGGCATCATACCACCATCAGCATAGTTATCTAAATCTAAATTGTTATCTAAATTACTGGCCTCAGCCCATTCCTGATCAGGGTATTTACTTGTGAGACACCGATTGAGGTTAGGGAACAGTTAGTAAAAATATTCCATCTGCTACCAAATCCTTCAATGATGTGGTAAGATAGAGACATGGCATTAGTACCACGACCTAAGGCGGTCGAACTTACCGGACTCTCCAAAAATACTCTCAGAAAGTACGCAGATAATGGCACCATCCAATCCGAAAGGACACCAAGCGGAAACAGGCTCTTTGATACGCAAAGCCTGCTCAGTCTTGGGAAGCGGCAATCAAAACAGCCAGCCACTATCTGCTACTGCCGAGTCAGTAGTACAAAGCAAAGAGACGACCTCGCTAGACAAGTTGCCTATATGCACTCCCTCTTCCCCAGCGCCGAAATCATCAAAGATATCGGCTCAGGTCTCAACTACAAAAGAAAAGGGCTTAGAGCCATACTGGAACGGCTTATGCAAGGAGACCAGCTCACAATTGTTGTTGCCTGTAGAGACAGACTCACCCGATTCGGGTTTGAACTCTTTGAGTACTTGGTCAGTATCAACGGTGGAAAACTCTTGGTTCTCGACAACCCTGAAAGTTGCCCCTCCTCAGAGCTTACCGCCGATCGCGAAGGGTGACCAAAGGTCAATCTTCTCTCAATCATTCACGTCTTCTCTTGTAGAGTCCACGGACTCAGAAAGTACGGGACAAAAATCAAAGAAGATCCGACTGTTCCTAAACGCTGACCAACGCTTAACTATTAGAAGGTGGTTTGGAGTTTCCCGTTATGTGTTCAACAAAACCGTCAAAATCCTTGAAAATGGCGAAATTAAAGCAAATTGGAAAGCCATTAAGACTGGTATCCTGAACGATCTTCCTGAATGGTGCTTGGCAGTACCTTATCAAATCAAATCTATAGCGATAAAGGATGCCTGTACCGCTGTCAGAGAGGCCAAGAAAAAATACAAAAAATTGGGACAAATTAATCGGGTTAGATTCCGTTCTAGGAAAAATCCTGTTCAGTCTTGCTACATTCCTAAATCGGCTGTTTCTGTAAAAGGAATTTACCACACAAAGTTAGGTGCATTGACCTTTGCTGAGACACTTCCTGGCAACATTTGTGATTGTAGATTGACTAGCACTAACGGGAACTATTACCTAGTAGTCCCTTACAAAACAGCCCACATTAAAACCGAAAACCAAGGTAGGGTTGTAGCGTTAGACCCTGGTGTTAGAACTTTTTTGACATTTTTTAGCCAGACTTCCGTTGGCAAAATAGGACATGGTGACTTTTCTGGGATTCAGCGTCTATGTCAACACTTAGATAATCTGATTTCAAAGATCAGTAAGGCTAAGGGAAAACAAAAATACCGAATGAGAAAAGCCGCCAGAAGGATGGTGCTCAGAATTCAGAGCCTAGTAAATGAACTACATCACAAGGCGGCTAGATTCCTGGTTGACAACTTTGATGTAATATTGCTCCCTACCTTTGAGACGTCTCAGATGTCCAAGAAGCGCAACCGAAAACTTAGATCTAAAACGGTTCGCAATATGCTTTCTTTTGCCCATTATCGGTTCAAAGAGTTTCTCAAACAAAAAGTATCTGAGACCGGAAAGATTGTTGTTGATGTCTGCGAAGCTTATACCAGCAAAACGGTTAGTTGGACGGGCGAGATAGTTAACATTGGCGGCAGCAAGACTATTAAGTCGAAAATTGATGGTCAAGTAATGGATCGTGACATCAATGGCGCTCGTGGGATATTCCTGAGAGCTTTGGTAGATACACCCTGGCTGAAAAATCAGCTTGCATTGGCGGGCTAAAGTATACTTTGGTAGATTTTGGTAGCTAAAAAGTATCGGTATTATTGATTTGGCGTTGCTGAATCTTAGAATGAATATAAGTAGGGTGGGCATCCTGCCCGCTTGGTAATTGTAACGGGCAAGATGCCCGTGCCACCAAGATGCCCGTGCCACCAAGATGCCCATTCCACAAAACTCTTAAAATCATTCCATTATTAAGCAACGCCAGTGATTTTCCCCTACAGGTGCCCGATCCTAGCTATAGACTTTCCCACTAGGAGCTACCTAGAACAGCCAGCTTCAGCAGGCTTTTTGGCCAATTAGAGCAGTTTCATCTGGAGAAGTTGGGATAAATCAGGTTTTGGCTGCTGATTGCCGCCATTTTGGCTGGAAAAATGGCCTATCTAAGCTAACGTTTATAAAGACTTCACATAAAATTTACAATCTGGTGGGACGATTCATAAGTAATTTACAGAAAATTGCTGATAGACATGGTTAACTTTAGAAGAAGCAAAAAGTGCAGCAGGTACTCAAAGCATGTAGTTTCTCCTAGTCACTGCTTAAACGCCAAGATGCTAACCAGAGTGAAAAAACCGTACCATGCGGAATTTCTCTAACAGCCCTTGAGGTAAATAGTAACACGAGTAGTTTTAACAGTTAACTATACAACATGTCAGGCTCTCCTCTGAATAAATTCCTTTTTAAACCCGTTCTTCTTGCAGCAGCGGTATTGTCAGTACTGTCCTTACCAGTAGCAATTTTTGGCTCACAACCAGTATCCATTCGCATTCAGGGAGAACAGTGGATGGATGGTGAAATTAAGGATCTTGCTCCCCCTTACCTAGGCTTGGTTGGAGCCTTAAGTTTGGGAGTCGGTGTAGCCAGTTTGGCAATTTCAGGGTGGCAACACTCCGCCCATAAATTTTCTCAAACTCAGGACAAAGTTTCGACTCTATCTGGGGATATCCAGGCAAAAGAAAAAGAATTAGAAGACCTTAAGCTTTCTCTGTCGAGTTTGGAAGCTTCTGGACTCAGTGATTTTATAGATAAGGGAGAAACCCCGAAAACAGTTACAGAAAACCTTCCGGAAAAAGTTACCGACAAAGTTACCGACAAAGTTATAGAAAACCTTCCGGAAAAAGTTACCGACAAAGTTACCGACAAAGTTATAGAAAACCTTCCGGAAAAAGTTACCGACAAAGTTACCGACAAAGTTATAGAAAAGGTTACGGAAACTCAGGATAACAGCATTGAATTCCAGCCAGTCTTTGAAACTATAGTGACTAGCTCGAATTTTGTTGAAGAGCCCTCCATAACAACCCCTACAAGGTCTGTAGAGGATGTAACCCAGAAGTTTGCCTCAGCACAAACGTTTCTAGGTTTTGTGCGCACAAAACCTGTAGTCACCCAACCTATCCAGGTGAGTTCACCAAAACCCGAGCAGCTGGATCAACTCAACACTCAACTTCAAACAATTATGACTCAGATGGCTTCTTTACAATCTGCCCTTGATGGCACACAGAAAAGTCGACGGATTGAGGTACCTGTAGCCAATCGAGCATCCAAACAACTTGTTAAGTCCTGGTCTGTAAAGGGTTAGGAAGGTTTAAGACAAGTTGTTAGACGATTAGGGTGCATTGTTATCGAACCATAAGCTAAAAAGCATCTACTGGAATTTCCTCCAGATAGTTATGTATAGATAGTTGACTGTTGGCAATTAGTCAAAATTGCTGAATTTAGTTGACCATTTTTGCCTTCCAAATTCACAATTATAACCTCAATTTATCCATAGATTAATTTGGGATTAGCTAATTACTGGATTGTTACAATTGATATCACATTGATCCTGTTCACAAAAAGCGCCAACAAAACGCGATCATAGCGCTCATTAAATAAAACTGTTAGGGTATGTCGGTTAAGACCTTGCACAGTGTTGCTGAGTATTATAATTAGTATTATTATTAATATTATTCATGGTTCAGGCTTGATAGTAACCAACCATGAACCATGACCATGAACTATGAACCAAGATAAAGGTTTTGTCTTATCGGAAAAACTCTGACGGCGAGAGTGGAGTATCGCTTTGATTTTTTAAATTGGTTTGTGGGCTAATACTACCACTAACCGATCTTTGGGGTCTAAGTTCTGAGCGGTTTCCCCAGCCACCATTGCGTTCTGCTGCCCTAATGCTAGGTACTGATTTCCTGCCACTAGGTAGCGCTATCGGTAGAGTGTAACTTGCCTTTACGTAAGGTTGACCATCATTATTAAATCGGACGAGGTCACCTTCCATCTCTGGAATCTGCGGCTGTTGCTCTTCAGCCCTTCCTAGGTGACCATAGGGCTCATAGGTAGCTAAGAAAGAGACACTATTATTGGGGCTAACCGAGAATCGTCCTTGTAATTGATTGATTTGCCAAGCTTCCTGAAGGCGACCATCTGGTGCCACCTCCCATAGGTTAAGCCTAGCTTCCCATTGACCCTGCTCGTCTACCTCAACAACTTGGCGATCCAAAATGGAATAGGTGCCTAGGGGGTTAGAACCAAATAAAGGCTGTTGTGTCGGACGCAAATAGCGAATAGCAGCCACAGCAATTTGACTTTGGTTAGGTAGATTACTACTACCGGATACAGTATACGCACCAGGACGACTGGCCGGTTTTACACTGAGTTCTAACTCAAGGTCAGGGGATTCTTTTGGGGAGCAGCTGACACACAATGCCATTAGCATTAGGATCATAGTCACCTGCTTATTAGAGTAAAGTGAGCGAACTGTTTGACTTAAAAATTGGTAGAATCGCATAAGCATAGGTATAAACAGATTAGATATCCCTAAGGGATAGCTTACAAAGAATGACTAATTGTCAGATTAGGGGTTCAAAATATCGACTATCATAGCAAGTTGTTAAAAACGACCTAAGTTGATTGGTAGTTAGTGATGGATTTACCACGGAACCCTAATCAACGTCTAACATAATCAATACCTTGATTGTTTATAATTGATAGCTTATAATTTATAGCTTATAAAATTTTATCGACTAAGACTAGTTATGAAGCAGCAAAGTAGGTTTAGACATACATCTTTATTGAAATTTTGTACTACTCAGTTGGCAATCGCTGGCCTAGTAACCCTAGGGATTCCTAATGGTTCTGCCACTGCTGGGAATGGATTTAGTTTGTGTGCCAAAGATCTTAAAGCGGCCAATATAACTTCAGAAATCGCATCACAAGCTTGTTCAGAGGCACTACAACCTGAGGATTTATCTTTATGTGTACTGAAAATTAAGGTACTGACCTCATTAGTAGGCCAAAAAGCCTTAGGTGCTTGTACACGAGTCCGACGACCTTTGGAATTGGCTAGCTGTGTGGTTGATATTGACAATCAGATTGAAAACATAAATGCTAACTCAGTGCTGGATCACTGTCGTCGTAGCCTCCTGCCAGAGCAATTTTCTGAATGTGTTATTGGCTTGAATAGTGCCAATGTCGCTAGCCCTGACAAGGCTCTAAACACTTGTATTTCTGTTGATCAATATCCCTCCCAATTGTCTCCGACCTTTGCGCCACCTCCGGCGAGAACCTTGGTTCAGTAATTTGGTTGAGTATTGTAAGCATATGCGCGAAGCGCACGCTGCGCGAACAGCACTCAGCAGTCAGCAGTCAGCTTTATGGCACAGGCCACAAGCCCTGTGACAACACTGCAGCATTATTCCAATGCTTACCGATTTTATTCAAAAGCTGTTCGGTGTAGCTTGCCCTATGCTCATAAGCACATCAAGTACCGTGGCACAGGCTTCTAGCCTGTGACTGATTAGCTGTTCGCGTAGCGTGCGCTTCGCGCATATGCTGATAGCTGATAGCTGATAGCTGAATACTTACCTTCTATTTATTTAACCTTGTGCAAGTAATCAACAATTTCGTTAAATTTTTGAGCCACATTACCACTGGTGAATAAATCTTCAGCCTTGGCCAGACCTGCTCTAAAATCTGGGCAAACACCACAACGCCACAGATAAAACCCACCATTCCAGATAGCGGCTGGCATCAATGGGTTGGATTTACCCTTTAGGATTTCCTGGTAGTGTGCCAGCAGTGTAGTGGTTGACTCAAACGGTAACTCCTTGCCAGCCAAACCGTATTCACTCGGATGGAGTAGCAAACGCTCAAACCCTTGACTGGCTGATGCTTGACTAATGGCTATGATGGCAGTGCGATCGCGTGGGAGGTCACAGCTACCCTCTAAGCCTTTGACAAAGGTAAAATTCTTGACCAGACGCAGCTGAGATGTCTGTCTAAATAGGATTTCTGTAGGTGGATGAACATACCCGGCAACATGATGAGTCTCTCCTCTATAGGCAGACCACAGGAGTTCCATGGTTGCTATCGGTGGACGTTTACCGATTTGGTCGCGGTAGGAAACTAACTGATCAGCTTGGGGAAAATGCTGGGGTAAATAGATAAATCCTAAGCCAGTTGTCTCCAATACTTGTTGCACCTGGGGCATAGAAAGTTGGGAGAAATCCATTCCCAATCCCTGCCAAATCTCAATCAAGGGGACTCCATACTTAGTGGGCATACAATCTCCCCCATGCATGACCACAGGTACCCCAGCAGTAGCTAAGACTAAGGCGGTCAGGGGTGTGACTGGTGCAGTACGGTTTCGTCCATCATAGGGTGTTCCTAACACTGTAATCCCCAGGGATGGAGAAGAAGAAAGTGACCGAGAGGCATCTTGCCCATGGTTGATGTCCCAGGGGTGTAACCTTGGTCCAAGTTGGTCATAAGCATCCAACATTCCTGCCAGTTCTTCACTGGTCGGTCGTTTGATGCGGTGGGCAATCATAAATGCTCCAATTTGCGCTGGTGTAGCCTCTTGTGTCAACATGAGGCGGGTTGCAGTGGTGGCTTCCTCACGAGTTAAGGCTTTCCCAGTGTGTACACCACTGCCCACTTTCTTTAATAATTCCCTGAAGGCATTACTCATTGGCGATTAGTCCAAAGCTGGAAACAGTGATCAAGCTTGAGCAAGGGCTGGCAGCTGGAGGTTCCAAGCCTGAACTGTTGGCATGTCCAGCTGACGCACCAGTTGACAAAAATGCTGAATTGGTGGAATGTCTAAGCGATCGCGAGTCGTGACTAAGACCACTTGACGAGTCCACTTGGAATCCAAGGCCGAGAGGTTACCAACTAGTTTGTTGGAGCTAGCCACGGATTCTGGTAGTTTTTCTAGGGTACGCACAGCCAGAGTAGAGTCTTCCTGTACATTGATCAGGGCTGATTTGGGCAATAGGGCAATCAATTCTCCTTGGCGCACTACTCCTTGGAATGCTTCTAGGGTATTTAACTCCATAACTGCCCGCAAATTAGCCCCTAGGCGGGAAAACTGCTGTTGTACTAAACGTTGCATCCCGTAGCCACTTTTAAAGACTGCTTGTGGGTATTTAATCAGTTCTGACCAGGGCACTGGTTGATAGTTGACTAAGGGATGGTCTGATGCCATCAGGACTTCGATGGGCTCTTCGTAGAGTACCTCAACTACCATCTCTGAACTAGTGGTCAAAAAGCGATTGTTCATCACAATTGCTACATCCACTAGACCATCTCGCAGTACCTTCAAAGAGCGATCGCTTCCGAGGGCCGTCACTCGTAACTGCACTTGAGGATAGGCCTGACAAAATTGCCTTAAGATCGGTGGCAAGTAGTGAGCGCAGACTGATTGGATTGCCGCTACACACAATTCTGGCTGCTTCCCTGCGATCAAATCTGCTAATTCTTGGGTAGCAGTTTGCCACTCTTGACAGATTTTACGAGCACGGGGTAACAGCTGTTCCCCTGCAAGAGTCAACTTGGCGTGAGCAGTGCGATGAAACAGTGGCATACCCAGATAGCTTTCCAGAGACTGAATTTGTCTACTGATAGTCGATTGTGTTACGCCGCATTTTTGTGCCGCTTGTCCAAAATTACCTGTCTGGGTGACTGCCAGAAATGCCTGCAACTGCTCAATCCGCATGATTTGTTTAAGGTGTATGAGGTTTCATCATAATTAATTGAACATAGTAGATTTTTTGAGGAACTTCGGTAGAATTTGATACATTGACGCTTTCCGATTTAACTAGATCCATAACTCAACTAATGTAATCTAATAAACCTAAGTACACCAATTTCAAATGGGACAGTTACGGTGAAAGGAGAACAGGGCGCTTTGGATCCGTCAACAATCCAGGATGTTAAGAAAGTATAAATAAATAGATCAATATATAGCAGTTCTCAATTGGGTGAGTTACTTTCGTTCTGGGTTTTAGGGAGTCGGGAGTCGGGAGTTGGGAATCGGGAGATAGGTAAATGGGCATAGGTGGAGTGGTAAAAAATCCTGTGTACCTGATCAGTATGAGAATTGCGAACGCGCCCCGCGTGACCAAACGCGATGGACTTCGTCCCGCTTTGCTGCGAAGCGCGTGGCCTTTTGGCCAAGGTCAATCGCGAAGCGGTTCCAAAGGAACATCGCGTTTCCTAGTCTACTGACCTACACCAAAATTTTGGCGTTGCTTAATAATGGAATGATTTTAAGAGTGATTAGGTGCGCGCCTCCTAGGCCGGGGAACCCGGCCTTGGGTCGCACCTGTGGAACTGGCATCTTGGTAGAACTGGCATCTTGTGTAGAACTGGCATCTTGGTAGAACTGGCATCTTGTGTAGAACTGGCATCTTGCCAGTTTCAATATATTTTGGGGCGGGCAGGATGCCCACTCTACGAATATTCATTCAAAGATGTCGCACCTGTGGAATAGGCATCAGGCGTGGAACTGGCATCTTGTGTAGAACTGGCATCTTGTGTAGAACTGGCATCTTGTGTAGAACTGGCATCTTGCCAGTTTCAATATATTTTGGGGCGGGCAGGATGCCCACTCTACCAATATTCATTCAAAGATGTCGCACCTGTGGAATAGGCATCAGGCGTGGAACTGGCATCTTGTGTAGAACTGGCATCTTGTGTAGAACTGGCATCTTGGTAGAACTGGCATCTTGGTAGAACTGGCATCTTGCCAGTTTCAATATATTTTGGGGCGGGCAGGATGCCCACTCTACGAATATTCATTCAAAGATTCAGCAACGCCAAAATTTTCTCAACCACTCCTTTACCACAATAACAATATAAAGTCAATACTTATTTAATATAAGTTTTACTTATTTACATTATTTAATAACCTGAGGTGAAATTACTCGCAAAACCCTTTACAAAACTTTAGAGATTGCTTAATATAAATACATGAAGGCGCACACAAGCCGGACGAACCTCGAAAAGTTCATATTCATACCCGTAATCATAAGAACATGACTACTGTATTACAGCAGAGCAACACCTCTGTGTGGTCTCAGTTCTGCAATTGGGTCACCTCCACCAACAACCGCCTCTATGTAGGTTGGTTTGGTGTATTAATGATCCCAACCCTGCTAGCTGCTACCACCTGCTTCATCATTGCATTCATCGCTGCTCCTCCTGTGGACATCGATGGTATCCGCGAGCCCGTTGCTGGCTCCCTGATGTATGGAAACAACATCATCTCTGGTGCTGTTGTTCCTTCTTCTAACGCCATTGGCTTACACTTCTACCCAATCTGGGAAGCTGCTTCTCTAGATGAGTGGCTATACAACGGTGGCCCTTACCAGTTGGTAGTGTTCCACTTCCTGATTGGTGTATTTGCCTACATGGGTCGTGAGTGGGAACTAAGCTACCGTTTAGGTATGCGTCCTTGGATCTGCGTCGCTTACAGCGCACCCGTTGCAGCTGCTAGCGCCGTGTTCCTGATCTACCCAATCGGACAAGGTTCTTTCTCCGATGGTATGCCTCTCGGTATCAGCGGAACCTTCAACTTCATGTTTGTGTTCCAAGCTGAGCACAACATCCTAATGCACCCGTTCCACATGCTAGGTGTAGCTGGTGTATTCGGTGGTTCCTTGTTCAGTGCAATGCACGGTTCTTTGGTAACCTCCTCCTTAGTACGTGAGACTACTGAAACTGAGTCTCAGAACTATGGTTACAAGTTCGGTCAAGAGGAAGAAACTTACAACATCGTTGCAGCTCACGGCTACTTCGGTCGTTTAATCTTCCAATACGCTTCCTTCAACAACAGCCGTTCCTTGCACTTCTTCTTGGGTGCATGGCCTGTAATCGGCATCTGGTTTACTGCACTGGGCATCAGCACCATGGCATTTAACCTGAATGGCTTCAACTTCAACCAGAGCATCATTGACTCACAAGGTCACGTGATCAACACCTGGGCTGATGTACTTAACCGGGCTAACCTAGGTTTCGAGGTAATGCACGAGCGTAACGCTCACAACTTCCCTCTAGACCTAGCTGCGGCTGAAGCTACTCCTGTAGCTTTGACTGCTCCAGTCATCAACGGTTAATTTCAACTTGGTTTAATACGCTAAGTTAATAAAAAGCGCTCTCCATATGGGGAGCGCTTTTTTGTTTGATAGTAAGCATTCAGCTATCAGCTCTCAGCTATTAGCTCTCATCTCTGAGCTATCAGCTCTCAGCTCTCAGCTCTCAGCTCTCAGCTTAATTAGTAATGGGTGAAACCGACCAAAATTGGCAGTTTCACCCATTACTAATTCAACTAATTGTTGAGTTTTGATTGAGCACAGCTAGCCACTATTTGGTAGGGATGCTCACCAGACAGAATTCAATAAATTCTATCTATGGCTCGTATACGAGATTGCCATCATCGTTGGCAATGTGCTCATCTAGATCAATGCTGGTCTCATTCAAGTCTCCATTACGTTTCTGGCACTTAGCATTCATGATACTTTCACCGGAGATGTAAGTATCCTGGCAAGTCTCAATGAAGTTGTAAGGTTGCCAGACAAGATTACCATCAAGATTTTCAATGTAAGGGTTCAGGTCAATACAAGTGTAGTTTAAATCATGATGGGCCGTGTAACAATAAGCGCATAACTCAGAATCACTAACATGGGGAACAGAGCAACTGCGGCTAAAGTCACCTGCAAAAGCATTATTGGCCAATACACCAAAGGAGATTGCCACGGTAAACAGAAAACAAGCAATTGTCTTCAAAAGACCTTTCATGATCATTAACTCCAAAAATGGAAACTAACTAGCATCTAAAAACCATTGCAGCGTGTTAATAAATCTGCCGCATGGTGTCAGGTAACCCTGATTTAGGCTTACAAATCAAATCTAGTTAAAAATTTCTGGGTGGTCAATACTTCACTATCTAGATCGAAAAGTGCTTATAATCCTGCAAATTTGTATCAAAATTTACTAATTGACAAACTGCTCAAAACATGAATTGGTCAGTGGCGATGGCATGGACGCTTTGGCCTTTCCCTTTGCCTAGCCTAGGGTTCAACAGGGAATCCCAAAGGGGTGAAAGTGGCGAATTTGTATTAGATTTTACAAATTGACAAATTTCTCAAAACATGAATTGGTCAGTGGCGATGGCATGGATGGTTTGGGGTCCCGCTTCGCGATTAGCCTGAAGGGCTAGCGCCTTCAAGGGATCGCTACCGATAGTGAGGCTATGGAGGTTTTGGGGTCCCACTTCTTGTAAGCAAACGGATGACAGTGGTGAGGAGGCTTGCTCGGTAATAAAATTTTCCTAGTAAAATTTCCAGCCAAATTTCCCTAAAAGCTTTGATACCGACGCTCACCAACCATAGGTGGGTCGAGCGCCGGACGTCGAGCCTAAAGTTTAAAAGGTGAAAGTGGTTCTGAGGGTACCGATCACCACGTCATCATTGTCAGAACTTTGGTTAGGATTCAAAAGCCAAACTACACCAGGAGTAACGGAGATGTTGTTGTTGAGTTTATACTTATAGAACGCTGAAACCTGGTAGGCAAAATCATTGTCAAAGTTACTGTTGCCATCATCTAAATCCAGTCCTCTGAGGGTTGGTGCCGCACCACCAAAAATTCCCGCCAGATTACCTTTTTTGCCCAAATCGGGAAAAGCGATACCAGCAGCAAAGTTCCAAATTTCCGCATCACCCAAGCCAATCAACTCAGCATCGGTGTAGCCTGCCCAGCCATTGAGTACGATGTTGGGGGTAAGTCTCAAAGAGGTTTGAACACCGAAAGAGTTACTTTCCACTTTTGCGCTATCAAAGTCAACGGTGCCTAAACTGGTAGCATTCCCCAAGGCTGCTGGATTGAGATTAGCTAGAGCCGTGCCAGTACCCCCTAGGATTAAACGGGGTCGTCCATCAGCATTATCTTCGTAACCCCGAATGTAGGTGAATCCAACTTTGAAATCACTACCATAAACCAACTGAGCGATCGCAGAAAAGTTGCCATTGAATAGACCCTGGCCTTCTTGAGGATTGCTAGCGGTGTTGGAGATGTAACCTAAATCAATCCGAACATCCTTGATGGGCTTGATGGCAAGAGCAGCCCCAGCACCGAATGGCCCAATCCGATAGATGGGATTACGTTCAGCAAAACGGGTAATAGCATTGGAACCACCAGCACGACCTTCAAAGAAAGGGTTAACGGTATCGACGTAATAGTGATGCAGTGCTCGGTTAGCCAACAGTTGAACCGTTACTTTATCCCCTAGGGGGAACTTATAGCGCAAGATATCAATAATAACGTCATTACCGCTCGGTCCATCGTAGGTAAAGCGACCTTCTTGAGTTCCGGCCAGTTCACCACCAGCCCCTGTGATCAAAGTTGGGGCATCCCCAGCCTGGAGACGGGTTTGGAGCATGTCCTTACCGGTAAAACTGGTTAAGAAGTTGAGACGAGTCCGGTTGTGAAAAACGGTCTGAACATCATCAGCATCCCCTCCAAAGGCATCAGCTAGAGCAAAGATCACCTCACCCTTGAGTTTAGTGGTGGTGGAAAACTGATGGTCTTCTAAGAACGCTACTCGTCCTTCTAGGTTATCTACTCGTGCCCCTAGGGTAGCCAGTTCTGTTTCAAACTCCTGTATTAACCGTTGCAGACCTTCTAAGTCCTCACGGGTGATAAAATCTCCAGTAACGCCCCCCAGTAAACGCTCAATCTGGTTCAAACAGGAATTCAAACCAGCAGCAAATTCGTAGCGAGTCAAGGCTCGGTTACCTCGGAAGGTAGCATTAGGATAACCAGCAATACAGCCGTAGCGTTCTACCAAAGAGCGTAATGCTTCATAAGCCCAATCTCCAGGGGAAACATCTCTGAGTTGAGACACATTAGTGACTTGTTCCATGGAGTCATCTTCTACAATCTCTCCATTTAGTTGAGAAACACCAGTCACCGGTCCCATCAAGTCATCTTCTGCAGTTTCCCCATCACCGTATGAGGTAACTGATTCTATAGCAGAATCACTATTGGAATTACTGATATCAACCGTATGCCCAGTAGAGGCATCAGCCACTAATGGTAGATCAGAGGGAAGAACAGACTGAGTTAGGGAGGTGACCTCAGGGAGTGCTTCTACTGTCAGTGTTTCTACTGTAGTGGTAGGGTTGACAGCGGATTCTTGAGAGATTGTCTCTTCTGGCAAAGCTTCCTCAGTTGCTGCTACTGCTGAGGATGAAATCAATAGGGTTGCCCCAACAAACAAGGTGGGCGATTTTAGCACAGAGAGCCACAAATTTTTTGATCTGTTCACAGGGTTTCCTCACACACAATCAGGGTTTTGATAGGTGCGCTTTCCGGATCTAATTATTAAATTCGCCACGGGTCGCACCTCTGGATCAAGTCAACACGACTACGGTCTCTTTTTAGGTATGTCACTAATTTATGACAAATTGATGACAATATGGCACACAGAGATAACAGATCAGGAAATACCAGCTTCAGAATTCTGGTAGTTCTTCTGCTCATCTTCCGATACCGTCATGGTCGTTTGTCCTGACTTAGTCTCATTTGAGCCATTTTTGATCAGTTTTTGATCAAGGGATAGTTTAAGAGACGATTAACTTTACCGATTTAAGAATTACCTTGGATGGAGGTTTTGTTTGTATTTTTTAATACAAAAAATTTTGGCTTTATGGGATTAGAGCATAGTATCGATGTAATTATGACAATAAAATCCGATATTAAATCGGGTTTAACCGCTGTAATCCAAATTTTTGATATATTATAAATATTTATTTTAATTAATACTATTATAAGTAACAATAAACAATTATTAAATTCGGGAATCGGGAATCGGGAATCGGGAATCGGGAATCGGGAATCGGGAATCGGGAATCGGGAATCGGGAATCGGGAATCGGGAAACAGACTCAGGTGTGGGGTCTGGGTTTGGGGAGTAACTGGCGTGGCCATTGCCAATGCGATCGCATTAGCCAAGGGAACCGGGAATAGGCAAGCTAGCAACAGGGAATAGAGAAACAGGCGGAAGTGAGTTATGCGTGAGTTGTACTTGAGTTGGGCTAACTCACAAGCAAAGAGGGCTTACGCCCTCTGATTTTTGGTCAATATAAAAATTGAATATAGTTTGGCTAGTATACTTAGAGTGTACCACTTTTTTTGAGCGAGCGATTAAGTGGAGAGCTAAGTAATGACATTTATCAGCCCCAAATTTTCTGAGCATAATATGGTAAAATCTCATTTTTATTTACGATAATATAGCACCAACATTAGCTATATATAAAATTACTAACCTCTTATAATCATGCACTTTTATGGCCGCTAAGGACTTTTACCATGAAGTAGTCAAAACAGCTCTCAACAAGGACGGTTGGACTATTACTCATGACCCTCTAATTCTAGAACTATCATCTGGTCGTCTTGAGGTAGACTTAGGAGCAGAACGTTTAATTGCTGCTCAAAAAGATCAGAGGCGAATTGCTGTAGAGGTCAAGAGTTTTTTAGCACCTTCTACTACCTCAGAATTTCACACTGCACTCGGACAATTTATGAATTATCGCGTTGTTTTAAAGGTAAAAGAGCCAGGTAGAGTACTTTTTCTAGCCGTACCGAGTAAAGTATATCGCAACTTTTTTCTTGAGGAGCTAGGACAGTTAAGCGTAAAAGAGTACAAGGTAAAACTAGTAGTTTTTGACCCAGACGAGGAGGTAGTTGTACAGTGGAACGATTGAACCAGTATCGGCAATGGATTCAGCAGGTTTTAGATCGACATAAACAGTTTGTACCTTCTTATGGTGAGATTGAACAATTTACAGTTTTTGACCACAACGATGATCATTACTTACTAGTAACAGTTGGCTGGGAAGGTGACCGCCGAGTTTGTGGTTCGTTGATCCATATTGATATTAAAGGAGGAAAAATCTGGATTCAACATGATGGTACTGAGGTGGGTGTAGCCAATGAGCTCGTAGAATTAGGAGTACCTAAGTCAGAAATTGTCATCGGTTATCATGACCCCAATGCACGTAAGTTGACAGAATTTGCCGTAGGATAAAAGGTGAGTTATGCCTGAGTTGTAACTGACTTGGGCTAAGTCCCTAGGAAAGAGCGTTATAGTTTGAGTAGCTCATCTCACCTAGACCATGCCACGCTCACTGAGAGTTCGCCCAGAGTATATTGACCAGGTCAAACTAGCCGTTCAACGCAACGGTTTCCCTCGCCAGAAAGACCTAGCTGACGAGTTATTGATATCTCTATCAACCGTCAATAATTATCTCAATGGCAGACCTGTAGATAACCTGAATTTCAAAGAAATTAGTGAAAAACTGGGGCAAGACTGGAACGCCATAGCATTCTTTGACGAAAATACTAATGATACGTCAGCCCATGGAACAATAAACTCAGAGGTAGTGATCACACACTGCCCTGAAGAAGACTCTTCATTGATTTATGTCCAACGTCCTCCCATTGAACAGTCTTGTTATCAAGCCCTTTTAGGTCCCGGTGCGTTGGTCAGGATTAAAGCCCCGAGGCTGATGGGGAAGACATTGCTGATGGTGAGAATGTTGGATCAGTTTGCGGAGAAGGGCTACCGAAAGGCCTATGTAAATTTCCACTTAGCCCATAGCAATGACTTGACCGATGTCGATCGATTGTTCAAGTGGTTTTGTATCAGTGTTGGCCAAACCTTGAAGATACCGAATCGGTTAAGAGACTATTGGGATGAAGACTTTTCCACGGCTAAAGTGGATTGTACCGAATACTTTGAGAACTATCTTCTGCCTGAAGCTGGCGCTCCCGTGGTTTTATGTCTCGATGAAGTAGACCGAGTTTTTCCCTACCCTGAGGTAGCTTCAGAATTTTTGGGATTGCTGAGGGCGTGGCACGAACGGGGGAAAGTGGAACAGGTCTGGAAACGGTTGCGGTTGGTGGTTGTCCATTCCACAGACGTTTATATTCCCCTCAATATTAATGAATCCCCGTTTAATGTGGGAGTGCCCATTGAATTACCAGAATTTACCCCCCAACAAGTCCAGGAATTAGCCCGACAACATGGACAGGATTGGAGTGAATCCCTTGTGGAGCAACTGATGGAGATGGTGGGAGGTCATCCTGATCTAGTACAGCAAGCCTTATCTCACTGCCAAATCAACGGTAATGACTCCCTAGCGCAACTGTTGCAAGCCGCTCCTACAGATGCTGGCATCTACGCTAACCACCTGCGACATCTGTGGCGGATGCTGCAACCACACCCAGACTTGGCCAAAGCACTGTTACAGGTGATTGATGCTAACGCTCCTGTGCATCTGGACTTGATAGCAGCCTATAAGTTGTACAGCATGGGGCTAGTGAAAAAGCAGGGCAATCAGGTCAGGCTCAGTTGTAATTTATATCGACAGTATTTTAGAGACCGCCTTGGAGAACTGCTATGAGTACAGGAGCCTATCAGGTTGGGGGATGCCTACCACCGGATGCTACTACTTATGTGGTGCGTACCGCTGATGGGGAACTTTATCAGCAGTTGCTGGCTGGAGAGTTTTGCTATGTCTTGAATTCCCGCCAAATGGGGAAGTCTTCCCTGAGAGTGCGAACCATGAAACGGCTGCAAAACCAGGGAGTGGCTTGTGCATCAATTGATATTACGGAATTAGGAACCCAACAGGTTACCCCAGAGAAATGGTATGGCGGCTTAACCAAAACTCTGATTAACCGATTCGGTCTCCAGGATAAATTATCATTTCGCAGCTGGCTCAATGAGCACAAAGATATTCCCCCAGTACAGCTTTTTCGAGAGTTTATCGAAGAGGTATTACTGATCCAAATTGCCGAACGGATTGTTATTTTTATTGATGAAATTGATAGCGTTCTGCAACTGGCGTTTAAAGATGACTTCTTTGCCCTAATTCGAGCCTGTTATAACAAACGGGCGGAAAATTCTGCTTATAATCGCATCAGTTTTGTGCTGTTGGGGGTGGCGACACCAGGGGATTTAATAGCAGATAAAGACCGCACCCCGTTTAATATTGGACGAGCTGTTGAGTTACATGGCTTTCAACTCCATGAAGTTGAGCCGTTAGTCAAGGGATTGGAGGGACATGTCAGTAACCCCCAGGCTGTGATCCAGGAGATAGTAAAGTGGACAGGAGGACAACCGTTTCTTACTCAAAAGCTTTGTCAGTTGGTGGTGAGTTCTGGGTGTTGGGATCCCCCCCAACCCCCCTTAACAAGGGGGGAGAGGGAGAAGGTATGGATTGAGAAGGTGAGTTCTGGGTGTTGGGATCCCCCCCAACCCCCCTTAACAAGTTTGGATCCCCCCCAACCCCCCTTAACAAGGGGGGAGAAGGAGAAGGAATCGATTGAGAAGCCCTTGACAAGTTTGGATCCCCCCCAACCCCCCTTAACAAGGGGGGAGAAGGAGAAAGCATGGATTGAGAAGCCCTTGACAAGTTTGGATCCCCCCCAACCCCCCTTAACAAGGGGGGAGAGGGAGAAGGTATGGATTGAGAAGCCCTTAACAAGGGGGGAGAGGGAGAAGGAGTGGATTGAGAGGTTAGTGCGATCGCATTTTATCGACAACTGGGAAGCTACCGATGAACCAGAACACTTGAAGACTATACGCGATCGCATTCTTTGTAATGAGCAACGGGCTGCCTATTTGTTGGAATTGTATCAGCAGGTGTGGCAGCAGGGGGAAGTAGTTGCTAATAACAGTTTTGAGGAGGGGAAGTTACAGTTATCTGGGTTAGTGGTCAAGCACAGACTTGGATCGTCTCCAGTTCTTAAAGTCTATAACCCGATCTACCGTGAAGTCTTTAATCAGCACTGGATTAACCAAGAATTAGCCCAGTTACGTCCCTATTCGGAAGCCTTTAGGGCTTGGGTGGCGTCGGATTGTCAGGATCAGTCACTATTGTTGCGCGGTCAAACTCTAAAGAATGCTCAAGCTTGGGCAAAGGGTAAGAATTTAAGTTATCAGGATCAACAGTTTCTGGCAGCAAGTGAGAAAAAGCAGATAGAGGAGCAAATCGCTCAAAAAGAACGAGATGCGGAATTAGAGAGAGAGAGGAAAGATAGGGAAGCTGCCCAGAAGATAAATCTGGTACTAACTGAGGCGAATCGGAAAGCAAAACGACAGATGCTTTTCGGGTTGGGTGTCTTAATTTTAGCGTTATTGGGAGCTGGGATTTCTGTAAAAATAGCAGCAATTCGAGTGCTAGAAGCGAATCGCCAGGTTGATTCTGCCAAAATAGAACGTGACCAGGCAAAGGAAGAAGTTAAATATGTCTCGCAGCTATCTGAACTAGGTGGAGAACTTTACAAAGCCAATAAGCGCTCTAAGGCAGAAAGAGCCTGGGAACAAGCCGCTCTGTCCTTTCAGATTCAAGATTATGAACTCAAACAAGCCATGCTGCTGAGCAATATTTCCATTGCTTATCAGCAACTTGAGGAGTTTGATCAGGCCAAGAAGGCAGTTTCAGAAAGTTTGAAACTATTAGCAAATTCAGATAAGATCAACTCTCTAGAACACTCAGCTCTTCTTGCCCAATCTTTAAATACCCAAGCTCGTTTACTCGCAGCTCAAGGAGATACTCAAGGAGCATCGTCTGCTTACGCCAAAGCTTTTGATACTATCCAATTAGTAGGTAGTGATTTAACTAGGATAAATCCAGCTATACGGGTTTATTTTGGAGAAATTGTAGAGAGTGTTTATCAGGAGTTTATTGGGTCACTTTTAGATTCTGAAGAAACTGGCTCTAACCAGCAAACTCTGATAAAAGTTCGTCAGGTTATTGAATCTCTCCATTTGACTCAACTCAATAACTTCCGTGAGATAGTTCCCTTGAATCCTAATCTAATCCAAATTGATCAGATTGATTCCCAAGCAGCAGTAATCTATCCTATTATTTTGGACGACCGGTTAGAAGTAATTCTTCACTTGCCCGGTCAACCATTGCACCGCTACTCAACACCTTTATCTGCAGAAGAAGTTGAGGAAACGCTTAAGAATATGCAACGACTATTATTGAGTCCATGGCGACGTCTGAGATCTTATCGAAATCAAGTTTACAAATGGCTTATTAAACCAGCAGAAACTGAATTAGCTAAAAGCAGCATCAAGACTCTCGTATTTGTGCCAAATATTGGGCTAAGAGATATTCCTATAGCAGCTCTCCACGATGGTCAGCAGTATTTAGTAGAAAAATATGCCATTGCTGTTACCCCTGGTTTACAGATACTAGAGCCTCAGCCCCAGGTACACAGACCTTTAAGAGGTTTGATTGCTGGAGTTTCTCAAGGTCGCCAAGATTTTGGAGGCCGCCAATATTTTGGATCATCACCTGGAGTTGAGAAGGAGGTAGAACAAATTAGCTCAATGATACCGAGTTCAGTTCTACTCAATCAGAGCTTCACTAGTACAGCCCTGAAAAACGCACTTAACTCCTCTTCCTTCCCTGTAGTTCACTTGGGAACCCATGGACAGTTTTCTTCAGAAGATACATTTATATTGGCTTGGGACAAAAAAATTACAGCCAAGGACTTTGAGGAGTTACTGGGTTCAAGAGAACAGGAAAAATTCGACCCGATTGAATTACTCGTGCTCAGTAGTTGTGGAGGTGCTGTAGGGAATAATCAAACACCTTTTGGATTAGCGGGATTAGCCCTAAGATCTAAAGTAAGCAGTATCCTGGGCACTCTGGTGGCTGTTAACGACGAATCCACTGCTGAGCTTATGGTTCAGTTTTACCAAGAATTCACTCAACGGAACGTTACCAAAGCTGAAGCCCTGCGCCGTGCTCAGTTAACTCTGTTAAAAAATGATCCATTCAGTCATCCCAATTACTGGGCACCCTTTGTTCTAATCGGTGACTGGCGCTAAGGAGCTATGACAAGGATGTTAGTTTCGGTAATTCTTGATTAGAGCTATCCAAAAAAATAAAATATATAGGAATTGATCAGCTTTCCACTGCTCCAAATAATGCTATCAAAAAATCTCCCTTTATGGTCAAACCATTTTGATATTCATCAATGCCATATTTATCGTTTCATCTATCGTCTACTTTAAGAACATTTCGACAGCCTATAAAATACAGGATAATCGACTTAGATGCCTTATGAAAATAGTTTATTGGTTTGTTAAACTATCAGTAAAAGCTTAATCACAACCATCCTAGCCATGTTCAGCACAACAGTCACCGATACCGGGCAAATCACTCTCCCCGAAGAAATTCGGGAGCATCTTAACCTTGTCAGCGGTAGTAGAGTCGAGTTCGTTATTGACGAAGACGGTCAAGTGAAAATGTTTCCTCTCAATGTTCCAGTGGAAACCTTGTCAGGGATCCTGCATCGACCAGGTAAAGTACCAGCTACCCTCGAAGACATGGAAAGCGCCATCTCTGAGAGAGCCAATATTAGCTTAGAGGTTGTCTGAGAAGTCTCATTTGCTACATCCAAGCCCCTTAAATCCCCATCTGTAAAAAAGCGAAGCATCCGCTAATTCCCCCCAGAATTGGGGGGTTAGGGGGGCGGGGGACTTTTACCAGCAAATTGATTCTTGTTCCCCCCAGAATTGGGGGGCTAGGGGGGC
>NZ_JAAHHZ010000104.1:0-21185 GCF_010672005.1 Moorena sp. SIO4A5
TTCCGGAAATTGATTTAGCGATCGCATGTGGCCCTGGCACCTATATTCGCTCCATAGCCCGGGATTTAGGAGATGCCCTCGAAACCGGTGGTGTGCTGGCCGCTCTGACTCGTACTCGCAGCAGTGGTTTTGATTTAGCCGATAGTCTGAGATTAGAAGAATTGACCCAACAGCTGGAAAAAAGCCTATTCCAGCCAGTGTCCCCTAGTGTAGCTTTGGGGCACTTACCCTCTGTAACCTTGTCCGCTGATCAAGCCCGTCGCTGGTGTTTGGGACAGCGTATCTCTGGGGATGATACTCTAGTTAAAGTCTCTACCCTTGAAACCTCCACAAGTCCTGTGCAAGTGTACCACGAAGATGGCAGTTTTTTGGGTATTGGTAAAGTTATTTCCTCAACCTCTGGAGTATTGCTGGCTCCTCAAATGGTTTTTGTTTGATGCTATAGCAGAGGGAATAGGGAATAGGGAGTAGGGAGTAGGGAGCAGGGAGTAGGGAGTAGGGAGTAGGGAGTAGGGAGCAGGAAACAAAAATTATCACAATTGATTTATGATACCTATAGTTTATTGAATTGAACAGGACTTATCTAAGCTGAGTTAGACATAACTAACTCTCCTCCGATTGAGCAGCTTCGAGTCAGTAATTATGAGTTATAATTTAGGTTTTAATAAACAAAAATCAAATTATTTTTTAAGCCACAAACTAACTAAAAATCATTATTTATAGCAATCCTAAATCAATTGAGATAATGTTTGTTCCCTGTTCCCTACTCCCTGCTCCCTGCTCCCTGTTCCCTGTTCCCTATTCCCTACTCCCGATTCCCGATTCCCGATTCCCTACTCCCTACTCCCTACTCCCTACTCCCTTCAAATAAAAATGGCAAAAAGTAAATCGGGCACTGTTCAAGACCTAGTCACGGTTCAGGAAGCTGCTGAAATCTTGGGTGTCTCCTCCGATACCATACGCCGGTGGGAAAAGAAAAAGCTGCTGAGGGCAAAGCGGTCTGAACAAAACTACCGTTTTTTTGACATTGAAGAATTAAAACGAATTCAACGGAAGTATCAAGGGCTAGCTACTGGGGTTGAGTTTCGTGTTCTCAAGAGCAAATCCACTAGCTTCAGAGTAATTGAGTTATTTGCTGGGTGTGGAGGCATGGCACTGGGTTTTGAGAATGCTGGCTTAACCACCAAGCTGTTGGTGGAGATTGATAAAGACTGCGTAAACACTCTGAAGCTGAATAGACCTTCCTGGAAAATCATACTTGAGGATATAGCCAATGTTGATTTTACCAAATACAAGGACAACGTAGAGATTGTGGCTGGTGGGGTGCCCTGCCAAGCTTTCAGCTATGCCGGTCTGGGTAAAGGTTTTGACGATACTAGAGGGACGCTCTTTTTTGAGTTTGCACGGTGTGTCAAAGAAGTACAGCCTAAAATAGCACTGGTTGAAAACGTTAGAGGTCTGATCCACCATGACCAAGGCAGAACCTTATCCACTATGCTGCGAACCTTAGAGGATTTAGGCTACAACCCTACCTATAACTTGCTCAGAGCGCAGTTTCTAGATGTCGCCCAAAAGCGGGAGAGGATAATTATCATTGCGGTTAGAAGAGACTTAGACCTAAAAGCAATATTTCCTAAGGAGAAGGACTACACTATTTCCCTGAGGGAGGTGCTCAAAGATTGCCCTAAATCAATAGGAGCAAAATACCCTCCCCGCAAGAGAGAAATTATGGAATTAATACCACCAGGAGGTTATTGGCGGAACTTACCCCTAGCGCTTCAAAAAGAGTATATGAAAAAGAGTTTCTATCTCGGTGGCGGCAAAACCGGTATGGCTAGGCGGCTTTCTTGGGAAGAACCTTCTCTTACTCTCACCTGTAACCCAGCTCAAAAACAGACCGAGCGGTGTCATCCTGAAGAAACACGACCGTTGACAGTTAGGGAATATGCACGTATTCAGAGCTTCCCTGATGATTGGGAATTTACCGGTTCTCTATCATCACAGTACAGACAAATCGGTAATGCCGTCCCTGTCAATTTAGCTTACCACATTGGACGATGTCTGATTGCGATGTTGCAAGGGGAATTCGACCCAGAAACGATGCAGACGTGTTGAACTTTGGCTTCTGCCCTTACTAACCCCAATTTTTTTGATAATTAGTCAACCAAATATGATATTAATAATACTAGAGATATGACTACAGTATGACTGTACAAACCCAAAAACTATCACCGTTGAGACTAATACTAATAGTATTGATATCTTTAGTATTAGTCGCTATTGTTGCCATAGGAGCTACCTTTGCCCTTTCAGGAGAATCGTTGATGAAATTTCCAGGAAAACAACCTACCAATATTGGGATTCAGTCTTCAGGGCAATTAGCACCTTGCCCAAATACCCCTAACTGTGTCAGCAGCTATAGCCAAGATGCCGAGCATGGTATTGAGCCTTTAGCTTACAACTCAACCCCTACTGAAGCAATTGCTAAGCTTAAAACTGTGATCCAAAACCTAGAACGAACACAAATTATTGAAGAAACAGACAACTATCTCTACGCACAATTCACTAGCGGTTTAATGGGATTTGTGGATGATGTAGAGTTTTTGCTCGATGACAGTGCTAAGGTAATCCATGTTCGCTCCGCCTCCCGTTTAGGAAAATCCGATTTGGGAGTTAATCGGAAACGGGTGGAAACGATTCGAGCGGAATTGAGCTAATTTTTATCAACAAAACATCATTCATCCCGTTGGTGGGCAGTGCCTAGCAACGGGATTGACTTGCTTATGTTATCTGTTTCAAGCACTGCCTACCCTACATCTTCAATAAATATAAACCCGTTGGTGGGCAGTGCCTAGCAACTATTTCACTAACTCAGACTAGTGTAGCCAATGCCAATTTGTTGCATAACATGACTCCTATCTTTTCAACCCTCGGTGCTTGGTTGCTTCTGAAGCAGCAATTTGACAACCGCTTTCTAGTTGGTCTAGGCATTGCACTATTCGCTTCTAGTTGTATTGAGTTTGAGGACTGGTTTATTGCCCCTAGCAACTTTACTGGAGATATGCTGGCACTACTCTCTTCTGTTTTTTGTGCTGGTGCATTTTTAGCTCGTGAATCCTTGTGCAATAAATACTCAGTCAGCACAATCTTGCTATGGAGCTGCTTCTTAAGAGCGATCTTAGCTTTGGGATTTACTTTAATCATGGAAGATCACCTCTTCCCCTTGACACAATCAGCATGGTTTTCTGTGGTTGCTTTAGGCATTGTTGTACAGGTTTTTGGACATGGCCTTTTAACATACAGCTTTAAGCATTTTTCCTCTAGCTTTGTCAGTGTATGCCTCTTACTCGATCCACTGATTACAGCTTTATTCGCTTGGATTATCTTCGCTGAAAAATTGACGCCACTCAAGATGGTTTCCTTCCTTGGCGTTATTGCTGGAATTTATCTCGCTAGGTTAGGCAAGGGTTCTCAAAAGGCAGGGTAAACCCCAGAAGTGTTGAAGATTTTAAACCTTCAACACTTCTGCACTATACCATACTTCGGGTTAAACTTTAGTGGAAGTAAGCAAATAATCAGTCGCTAAAAGGTGTAAATTAATGCTATTCAATTCTAAAGTTTTGAATGAAGCCATTTTAACACTGTTATTTCCTGTTGTAATTTTACCTCTTTTGAAAAATTTTGACGATTAAATTCTCCGATATATTTAGATCCTTTGTATAAATCAGACCTTGTGATCTCAACTAGAACTAAACCTGTTGATAAAATAGCTGATTTAAGAAGAGGATTTTCTAGAGGATTATTACCATCTTCATAAAAGCAGCGAATCTCTTCTCCATTTATAGTATAATTTTTTTCCTGAAAACCAAGTTTATTCATATAAACAGTTGTTTCTGAGTTTGTTGATAGGCTTCTCGGGAAAACAAAAACCGGTAAATTATCAAACAAAGGGAGACCGTCATTGATTTGATGTGGTTCAAAGAGAATCTTCCACATATCTAAAGATAGACTATACTTATCTTGTTGATCATTTCCGGCATGCTCTATATTACTTCTATCGTAATCATGCATATATGTTGAAAACATACCTGCAATTGAAGATAATTTGAAATTGTCTGTATTATTCGCAACAGATACTTTTGTGAATTCATAGAGGGGGAAACCAGGTTTTCCATTATTGTTTTGCTCAGAAAAGCACATAACTACCAACCAAGCAATATCAAGAGTTATGTTCCCTAGTCTGACATCTTTTATAAGTTGCTCATCATGCAGATTCTGAAAGAATAAACCCCTACATCTTTCTAGGAAAGCTTTCTTTTGCTCTGTTGTCTTTTCTAAGATATCGGCCACTGCATTATAGCGTCCCAGATCTCCGGTTATCTTCTTTCTATGCTCTTTGGTTAGGATATCCAAAGGTACTTCAACACTATATAATTTCACTTGATTCAACGTTTAGGTAGACAATAAACCTCTTGCCAAAGTTATTTTTGCGGGCATCTGCGGTGGCTTCCAGTCTTCCAAAAAGCCAGTGGCTGTTTGTTGGAGCTTGGCTGATCGACTCATTACATATATAGAAGTCAAGCCAAATCTGGTAAGCTGCTATGCAGTTATATTGTATAATATAAAGTTAACCCTCTTGTGTCACTCTAGGCCAAGGAACAATAACGATTGTCCCACAAATCGACCAAGTAACCTAAACAATCAAATTCCTTCATTCATGCCCAATTGATAATTTTGGTCGAATCACTCTAAAGTAGAGAAACGTAGTAAAATATAACACATTCACAACAATTAGTAAGCTTTTACCTATCCAAGATTCAATCATACCGAAAGTAACAATTGTTGCTACTAACACCAACAATTTTTCCACTGTGGATACGGTATAACCATGATGCTTGGGATCCCAGTAAGAGAAAGGACTAATAAAACGATAGTTACTAACAGGAAAAAAGTGGCGGTGAGCATCATCGTTGTGAACTGGTAAATCTAGTAAAGAGTGCAGTATCATACTCCAACATAGAATTTCCCAAAGTTGCCATCCCCAGTAATGGCTGATGATAACTCCACACAGGGCTAGGGGAAGGGAATGAAAGGTAGCA
This sequence comes from Moorena sp. SIO4A5, assembly GCF_010672005.1. Lineage (NCBI taxonomy): Bacteria > Bacillati > Cyanobacteriota > Cyanophyceae > Coleofasciculales > Coleofasciculaceae > Moorena > Moorena sp. SIO4A5. Next base: position 5,100 of record NZ_JAAHHZ010000104.1, read on the forward strand.
ACAAGGTTTTGCCAAAAGGGCAATTCGTAGGTTTGTGACCAAATCTGGTACTCTGATTGACGACGAATCAATTTTGCCCAGATATAAAGGATAAAAATTGGTAAATCGGGTAAGATAGCACCAATTGTAATGGGTAAAGCTGCCTGAAGTTGAGTCTGGTGATTCAAAACAGCAAGGTTAATAATGGCGTGGCTAGGAGTATTCAAGGGTTAGTTTATTGATGAATTTGGTTGAGCGATATTATATAGAAATAATACAATCGGTGAGGTACTTTGGTACTGGTTTTTAGGGAGTAGGGAGCAGGGAGTAGGGAGTAGAGAATATGTTCAAAACTACAATACAAACACTATATAGCACTACGCATTAAGATGTTTGACATTCCTAAACTCAGCAAACTTAGTCATAGCTTACTTCTGACTTCTAACTTCTGACTTCTGACTTGCGCGTAGCGCTATATTACACGCAGTGCTATACGGTATAATAATCAACCATTGATTTGCTCTCTGGACTTATAGCGTTTCTCATAGCTATGAGGTACACATTATTTTTTCCATCTTACCTCTTACCTCTTAACTATTAACTGCTCCCTGCTCCCTGCTCCCTGCTCCCTAAAACCCAGAGATTTGTACCTCATGGGTATAATAATTGCTAGAATAATCCATTCCGCCTGATCAGTCAGGGTTAATTACTGTGTTGAATTCAAGGTCAAAGTCAAAACGAAATTCAAGGTTAAAGTCAAAACCAAATAAGCGTAAGCATTTCAACTCTCCCCTGCAGCGGCTGATGGGTTACGCTCAGCCCCATCGTTCCCTAATCGGGAAAGCGATCGCATGCTCAATCCTCAACAAAATCTTTGACTTAGCCCCTCCGGTCTTGATTGGGATGGCAGTGGATGTGGTGGTCAAACAACAAGATTCCTTGATAGCCCATCTAGGAGTAACGGATATCTTTAGCCAACTGGTATTGCTGGCATTCCTGAGCTTTATTGTTTGGGGATTGGAATCCGCCTTTCAATATGCTTACGAACGATTGTGGCGGAATCTGGCTCAAACCATTCAACACGAATTGCGCCTAGATGCTTACTCTCATCTGCAATTGTTGGAACTAGCGTATTTTGAAGATAGTAGTACAGGGGGATTGATGTCTATCCTGAGTGATGATATCAACCAACTAGAACGCTTTCTCGATATTGGTGCCAACGAAATTCTCCAGATAGCCACAAGCATTATTACTATCAGTGCGGGCTTCTTTATCGTTGCTCCCAATGTAGCTTGGATAACTCTGATCCCTATCCCCTTTATCCTCTGGGGTTCGATTACCTTTCAAGGTCTGCTTGCTCCCCGTTATGCAGAGGTGCGGGAAAAGGTAGGGTTACTCAATGGACAGTTAGCAAATAATCTAACTGGGATTACTACCATTAAAAGCTTTACAGCGGAAGACTATGAAGCAAAGCGGATAGAGTCACAAAGTCTAGGGTATCAGCACAGTAACCAGAAAGCGATCGCATTTTCTGCGGCCTTTGTCCCCTTGATTCGGATGTTAATCCTATTTGGCTTTACCGGAATTTTGCTCTACGGTGGTAAGTCCGCAGCCGCCGGGGAATTAGCAGTAGGCACCTACAGTGTCTTAGTTTTCATGACTCAGCGCTTGCTGTGGCCATTAACTCGACTGGGTAACACCCTGGATCAGTATCAACGGGCCATGGCATCCACTACTAGGGTAATGAATCTGCTGGATACCCCAATTGCCATGCACTCTGGGGATACACCATTCCCTAGGTCCGAAGTTAAAGGGGAATTGGTATTAAATAATGTTACATTTGCCTACCGTAATCGCCATCCTGTGGTATTAAATCTCTCCCTACACATCCCCGCTACCAAGACTATCGCGATAGTAGGTTCCACAGGGTCTGGTAAAAGTACCTTAGTCAAACTGTTATTAAGACTATACGAAATCGAAGCCGGTTCGATAACCCTTGATGGGATTGACATCAGACAGCTCAAGCTCAAAGACTTACGCCATGCCATTGGTCTAGTTAGCCAGGATGTATTTTTATTCCACGGCACCGTAGAAGAGAATATCACCTACGGCACCTTTGATGCCACCACCGAGGAAATAATTGCTGCCGCTAAGACCGCAGAAGCCCATGAATTTATCATGCAGCTGCCCCAAGGCTATGACACCATTGTGGGAGAGCGCGGTCAGAAACTATCTGGAGGACAACAGCAACGAATTGCGATCGCACGAGCACTATTGAAAGACCCCCCAATCTTGATTCTAGATGAAGCCACCTCCGCTGTTGATAATGAAACCGAAGCCGCCATTCAGCGCTCCCTAGAAAAGATTACCCAAAATCGCACAACCATTGCGATCGCTCATCGGTTGTCCACAGTCCGCAATGCCGATTGTATTTATGTAATCGAGCAAGGCAAATTAGTAGAACAAGGACGACATGAAGAGTTGTTAGAGCAACAGGGAATTTATGCCATGCTGTGGCGGGTACAGTCTGGAGTGAAGTAATCTAAGTGTGGGGAGGGTGGGGAGATGGGGAGATGGGGAGATAGGGAGATGGGGAGATAGGGAGATTTTTATTAAGTTCGTAGGGTCGGTTAGGTGCGGCCAGGATTTTGAGGAATTACCAATCAGTTTTTATCCGCACCGTAACCCACCTTATTCAAATTTCGCCCCTGACTACTGACGCTTTGTAATTAATTAAACCCAACCAAGCTAGTGCAAATGTTGGGTTTCGTACCTCAACCCAACCTACACGCTAAGGCGCTTCAACTTGATCACCTTTAACAGTAAACCTACCCTTCACCGAACGCCAAAGACGAACAACTTGATAACTTTAAAGCTGCTAACCTTCAACTTGATAACTTTAAAGCTGCTAACCTTCAACCTGCTAACCTTCAACTTGATAACTTTAAAGCTGCTAACCTTCAACCTTCTAACCTTGGCCTTTCGGCCACGCTACGCGAACAACCTCCTAACCTTCTGCTAACCATAAAAAAAATCGCCGTAGAAATAATTTCCACGGCTGGCTGAAATCCACAGTAAGTTGATTTCACTACTTATGTTATATGACTTTGTTCCATGACCAGTCTGATCATGATCTTACGTGATTAGACCTGGTCTTTTAGCTAGGGGGGAAACCCCCCAGCTGCTTAAAATCTTAATCCAGAATTAGGTACCTCGTCAAAGTACTAATCACTTCTCCAGGAATGCCACTCGGCTCAAGAGGAGTCCACTCATAAAGTTGTGCGTAGCCCTGGGTATACAGGGAATAGATGGTATTCATTACTGCCTTACGGGAGCCCTTTAACCTGTGCTCAACCGGTTCTTTATTCCCGAAAACAAATTGAGTAGTATTCCCCGGAATTAGATACTCTGGATTATTGTCAGGATTCGGAACAAAGTCTGTAAACATGATTAACAAATTCCATGGGTTTGTATATTATAATCATAATTATTATATTTTTGTTTGTCAAGAGATTTTATAAATTTTTTTTGTAAGCGATCAGCTATCAGATTTTGAATAATAAATGTAGCGTGTTATTGGAAATAATATAAAGCTATAAACCTTATTAGTAGAGTTAATTAATGTTAAAATATGCTCTTAAATAGCCGCTATATTATCGTTTTTTTACCTTTTATTTTTTATAAAGTAATTATCAATTTTTTGATAAACTTTTGGGGTGCATCTCACTGTATTTATGCCGCCACTCATGGGGAGATGGGGAGATGGGGAGATGGGGAGATTGGGAGATTGGGAGATTGGCGGAAGAGAAAGTTGTACCTTTGACCGCAACTTAGTATTAAACGATTAATTAAAGCATTCCTCATCTGTGGATCGGAGATATTTGCTAACTCACCCACTACCGTTCCATATTGACTAAGTTCCGTTACTGCTTCTTCCAGTTTAGGCTGACGTGAGCCAATTAAAACCGCAGCACCACCCTGCTGAAGAATTAATTGAGCAACCGCTTTACCCATACCACTGGTGCCACCAACAACAATGATTTTTTGTCCCGCAAATGCCTGTGTCATGATTATCTCCTTAATTGATTGATGGATTGATTTTATTTTAATTACCTACTAGAAGGTAGACGATGGAATAAAAAAAATTATTCCTTTATTAGCGGTCAGCCGTCAGCCGTCAGCGGTCAGCTGTCAGCTTATTTTATTCTCAAGTAGTGTGGAACAGGCTTCTAGCCTGTGACTTTCGCATCAGCACCTCAAGTACCGTGGAATAGGCTTCTAGCCTGTGACCCATAGCCCATTAGCTGATAGCTGACCGCTGACCACTGACCGCTGATAGCTGATAGCTGACCGCTGATAGCTGTTCGCGTAGCGTGCGCGTAGCGCTTAAGCTAATCGCTGACCGCTGATAGCTTCTCTTCCAGACATGCACCAGTAATCTGATCAAAAGCAGCACTACTATCTTCCGCTACCCGGGCTAATAATTGCGCTCCTTGTAACATCGAAAGTAGCATTTTTGCTTCTACTTCCACCGATTTGCTACACTGCCAATCCTCGGTTTCACAGCCACGGTGCAATAGTCTGGCTACCCAAGATTCAGTGACAGAAAAGAAACTTCTGATCTCTGCTTTGATTTCGGAATTTAAAACACTCAAATCTGCTGTCAACATTCCACACAAACAAATTTTATTGTCTTGCAAACCATCTCGATAGAGATTCACAAACTCTCTCAATTGTGCTTGTGGTGTTGTTTCCTGTTGCTCAATTTCAAAACATTTCCGTGCCAAGTTTTTTTGGTATCGTTTAACTAATTCCTTTACCAAATCATCCTTAGATGGAAAATGGTAATGGATACTAGCCTTACGGATACCTATTTCTTTGGAAATGTCCGCGTAACTAAAGGCGCTGTAGCCTCGGTTGCGCACCATGGATTGAGCTACGTCTAGGATTTGTTGAGCAGTTTTCTGTTTCATGACTTTAGGCTACCTACTACTAGGTAGACTTGTCAAGTCTTTTTTGGAAAGGGAGTAGGGAGTAGGGAGTAGGGAGTAGGGAATCGGGAATCGGGAATCGGGAATCGGGAATCGGGAATCGGGAGTCGGGAGTCGGGAATCGGGAACACAGATGTAGGGTGGGCAGTGGATCACACCGATTCAGTTGCTTGCCATCGCCTTACTACGCACTGCCCACCAACGGACTAGTTGATGTCGGTGAGTAAAAACACCTCCAGACGGCATTAACCGTGATATTAAGAATTAATACAGCAATAGCAAAACTTAGTGATACAAGTGGTATAATACCTCTACTTTAGATTTATGCTGTGAGTAAAGCTCAAATCGCCATTAAAATTCCTTCAACCCTTCTCCCAGAACTCAATAGCTGCTAGGTTGAGCAAACTAGCCGGTCAAAGACTGATGTGATTGTTGGTGCGATCGCGCTTATACCTGGCTGTGCTGAAAACATTCCCATCACTCAGACAATGGCTGAATTTGAGAAAACGGGCTCTCCCGAACTTGATGTGTAAAATCACTAGTTGTGTAGCACTACCCTTCCATTATTTCAAATGTCGATTGTAGTTCATCCCTCAACACTCATACACAGTTGCTGCTTGATCTACTCTATACCTGATCGATGACTCCTTACTTTCCCCTTTGTAAAAAACCTACACTTGTGAGGCTCCATACTTCCCTTCTTTTTTACAAAAATGAGTCCACCCAACAGACTTTTTGTCAATACCCCCTACCGTAATTCTTACCCTTTTTTTAGCGATCAGATAATTTTTTGCTAATCATTTGATGGTAAACATTAACAATTTGTTTGGCTTTGTTGCTCCATTCAAATTCTTGAACTCTTTCGATAGATTTAGCTGACATTTTTTTTCGTAGTTCTTCATCTGTAGCCAGTACTTGGATTTTATTGGTTAGTTCTTTCGTCAGATATTCTCTCGAAATAGGTTCGATTTTAAAACCCGTTTCCTCAGTTACATATTCACCAATACCGCCATTATTTGCCACAATACAAGGTAGCCCACAAGCCATCGCCTCTAAAACCACTGCTCCACCAAACTCCCTGATAGAGGGGAAGCAAAAAATATCGGACTTACGGTAATACTCAAGTGTTTCCTGCTGGGTAACCCAACCCACCAAATTTACTACTTTTTCTAAACCAAGTTCTTGCACTCTGTTCAGAAGATTGTCTTTCTCTGAACCATCGCCAACTATTGTTAGTTGAATTTTATTTTTGATGCTTTTGTCCAATTTACTAATTGCTTCTATGACGATATCAGGACACTTATAGGGAACTAATCTCCCAACAAATAGTAAATGAAGCTTGTTACCATTACTGCGGGTACTCACTTGTGTTAAAAAATCCTGGGATATCCCATTCTCATAGAAAAGCTCGATCTTATCATCTGGAATTTTAAACAGGTCTTTTAACATATTTAAAGTATAGGTAGATCCTGCTAAAATTTTGTCTGCTTTCTTGTAAGTAGCCACATAGCCTGGTATGAAGTATCGACCAATAGCTCTCAATAAATTTAAATGAGCATATTCTTTTTTTGCTATTTTTTGAAATCCTTCTGGAAAGGGAACACCACCGTTAACTGGACCGAGAAGGAAAGGAGTTTGCTTACATGCTTTGATTGCCTTAACAGGATATCTTGGCATTATCGGAGTTAGTGCATGCACCACATCATAATCTCCATTCAGTATTTGTCTTCGGAATTTTTTATAAACCAGGTGATTAAATTCTTCGTAAATAGGGTAGCTTAATGTATGTAATAAAGGCCAATTTATTCTACCCCTTATTGTAGTAATTTTTTCCAAAAAGCTATAATACAATTTGCTGAATTTACTCTCGCTAAAATAAACTATTTTATGAGTATTTTCCCTTGACTTTTCAAGAGCTTCTTTATTTCGTTCGTGGGTAACAAGAGTTACATCAACAATTTGGCTAATTTTTTCAAAGTATTTGTAAGCTAATAAAGGTACAGACGGCCACTCAGGATTACATTGCTCTATTATTAGTAATACTTTTATTTGGCTAAACATTATATTTTTTATCAAATTAAAAATAAAAATAATTTAATTTATATAATTCATTCTGTATATATCTATTTATTCCGGATTTTTTTTGATGATAAAAATTACATAATAAAAAAAAATAGTTAAGCACCTAAACAAAATTAATTGCCTACTATCAATCTATGTAACCCATATATTGCAAGGGTTTGAGTTTTAGAAAATGTGTAATTAATTTTATGCACCTGCTTATTAATATCGGCTCTTCCGTACTTGTTATGCTAAATAAACACTGTGCCAAAGGGAGCAGGGACTGAGGCCGTAGGCCACGCTACGCGAACGGAGCAGAAGAAAGAGGCCGTATTCAGAACATTTTGTTAGTTAAAGAGCCTCATAACCCTTGTAGAGTAACCTTTATGAGTTTCTGAACTGAAAATTTAGCATAGCAGGTACTGAAGAACCTTAATATCTAGGGTGGGCAGTCCATCTCACCGATTTATTTGCTGGCAACAGCCTTACTACGCACTACCCATCCTGCTAGAGGGGCGACAAGCGCCCCTCTAGCTTTTTGTTGCTTTATCTGGTCGTGATAGGATTGGGAAATGTCTTCTGGCCTAAGGTTTCGCAACCGTTGCTGGGCTTTCTGTAAAGCACTAGCTGATGTCGGTGAGCAGAAATACCTCCAGAGCAGATTTGCCCTAATGTTAAGAATTAATACAGCAATAGCAACACTTAGTCATACAAGTGGTATTTTAACGCTACTTTAGATTGATGCTATTACTAAACCTCAAATCGCCATTAGGATTCCTCCAACCCTTTTCCATAACTCAATAGCTACTAGGTTGAGCAAACTGGCCGGTCAAAGACTGATGTGATTGTTGGTGCGATCGCGCTTATACCTGACTGTGCTGAAAACATTCCCATCACTCAGACAATGGCTTAATTTTAGAAAAGGTTGTTGTAATCTGAGGCAATTAAATGTCAAGTCAGCTTATGCCAGGAGAAACTCCTAAGACTAACTCTGCTATATCAACGTTAGAGTCTGCTATTCAACGTTATACTCATGCACTGACTAAACTTGAAGATACTAGCTCGTCAGGGAGCATCCCACTTTGGCAAATATATCTTTTTAAGTGGGCAGTAAAATCACAATCATACAGCTTAATGCGGTATGTTTCTTCCAAAGTGGGATCCTCCCGCTCGCCATCAAAAGAAATAGTTCTAGAAGTTTTGACTGCTCGTGATACAGTTCAAGCAGAATTAACCAATCAATCACAGATTCCTACAGGAAGCTTGATTAAGGTTAACGATCTAGATAACCGATTAAAGCAAGAGACTAATAAGATTACCACAGTAGTCGATCTAACTGAATGGCATTCTATTTTGAATCCTAAAGTAGACGCTTGGTGGTGGTTCTTCAAACCTCCAAAGCATCGATGGGATTATCTTGACTGGCTATGGAAAATACTGACCGTTGTATTTCTAACATCGTCTTTGAGTTTAACCGTAGACATTTACTCACGCTTTCTGACTGGTGAACCAAATATTGTAAGGGCTTTTGTTACTGCTACTCAGAGCGTCTTAACACTATTGGCTGGTAGAAGCGCTCTAACAAAAGCTGGACAGGATTCAATCAAACGTGCTCTTACCCGTTTGAATATTCCTCAATATTTTTGGGCAGAAGTAAGTTGTGGTATTGCCTTCAGTATTTTACTAATTTCTGTTACCTTTCGTTTGTCGTTACCTCAGATTGCGATTTTTTACAAAAATCGTGGTGATCAATACACTAGCAATAATCCTCCGCAATATCCTGCCGCCATATCAAGCTACAAACGAGCACTAGTACTGAATCCTTACGACGTTGAACCTCATCATCAATTAGGAAGAATTTATGAGAAACTACAAGACAAGGAAAAGGCTATCGCTGAATACAAAATTGCTTTACAAGGTGACTTTTATTATTCTTATAATAACTTAGGAAGAATTTATATTATCGAAAAAAACTATGATCAAGCTAGTTCCTTGTTACTAACAGGTCTAAACCTAAATGAGAATGATGAAGTGAGATACTATTTGCTTAAAAACCTGGGGTGGGCTCGGCTCAAACAAAATCGCTATGCTGAGGCAAAAACTTATCTACAGGAGGCTATTACTTTAGATAAGCAAAAGGCAGCAGCTTACTGTTTGCTAGCTCAGGTACTAGAAAAAGCAGGTGAAAAAAATACTGCAATAATTATGAAGAATTGGAGATATTGCTTTATATATGGCTCCAGTTATGATATAGATGAAGACAAATGGATTGACCAAGCTAGACAGCGCTTAGACACTGGGTTAAATAAATAGTTGCCCAATAAACAATGAAGGATCTTCGGTATTTGTTATGCTAAACTCTTAACTTAGAATTGGGTGCATCTCATTTTTACTGTTTGAACCAGTGGGTGCAACGGGCATCTTTCCCGTTATAATTTTCGGACGGGCTTTCCCAATGCTGGCGACGAGGCGTAAAATGAGAGCAAGCTCAAAGTTAGTGCCTTAGGAAGTGGTATTGGTGGCTAAGTCCTGTGGGATATCAACCTGGTATTGAAAGTTTGCTGCATAATTTTTGGTGCTTAGTCGGATAAGTCTATAGATACTTGAAAATCAGCTATAAACACTCAGGAGTCAGCAGGTAGTGCATTAGCTTAATGCTTACAGTTCTGCTAGTCTTAAAAACTGCTGGAAGCCTACACTTCCCTGTCGGGTAAGTGTAGGAGCGTCACGCTAAATAGCATCTCAAGTTTCTGAAAAATTAGCATACTCAGTATGGAGTAACCACAATGAAAAAGATAGTAACTGCTTTGACAATTGTTTGTATTATCATTGCACAAAGTTTTACGAATCAAGTTCTTGCTGATGAATTACCTCAATTTTTGGCTTATCAATCACCTATAGGAATTGTGGTGGAAGCTAAGGGAAATGGTAAGATCACACGCTTCAATAAAAGCGTTATTTCTATATCCAAAGGTGAAAAGCTTTATCGTGGTGACTCACTAAAAATAGCTAAGGGATCTAAAGTAGTCATCGAGTGCTACAACAACAACAACAAAAAATGGAATATACCTCAAAATACTTTGGTGGCCGTGCATAATGGTTGTGCACCAATCCAACTGCCTCAAGTGGAAGTACTGTGATCAACTCCCTTAAGCTTCCCAAAGCGGAAGTACCATAGAGTACATGTAGGGTGGGCAGTGGATCACATCGATTCATTTGTTTGCGATCGCCTTACTACGCACTGCCTACCCTACGATTAATCACTTTTGAGTATCTGGGCTTCCACCTCAACCGGAGCAGCCAGCATCCCAGCGAAAACCTTGCTAGCCATAAACCAGCCTAAGGATTTTCTCTTAAGATTCCCCTTTCCGGTCTGCTTGTGACCAAGCCAGCAACCCCTAAATTCAAGCCACATCGGCACTGAAAAGTTCCAATTGCTTGGGTTTGGTAGCACTGACTTCCACTTTGTTGAGAGCACACACAATAGACCGTCCAACATGGCGAGAGACTGCTGGAGGAAGTGCATTCCCAATTTGACGATACTGGGCAGTTTTTCCTCCTACAAATTCCCAGTCATCGGGAAAGTTTTGTAGCCGAGCCGCCATGCGCAGGGTTAATCGGGGCAATGCATCAATCGGGGTTTCGGAACTGGGCGGAGAATTGGCAATGCCTTTACCATCGACTCCTAGTTCTGCCCACTTTTTCTTGGCTCGTGTCGGGCCAAGGTCAGCCCCGCCATGCTTCTTGGAGCCACCAACTAATGTGGGAGCGATCGCTTGTGCTTTACTCATCCATGCCTCTGCCCCAGGCCAACCGTCAGAACCCATCAAATCTCCAATCGTGTTAGCGACAGTTGGAGGTTCAGGAATAGGTTCAGGCCATTCAAAAAAAGGGACATACTCTTTTCTGAGGGCAACCAAAATAAACCGAGGACGGAGTTGGGGCACACTATAATCCGATGCATTCAGTACCCGCCACTGCATGATCATACCCATCTTCCGAAACTCAGAATTTAATGCCGTTCGGTAGTCAGCAAACTTCTTACTGGAAAAGCCTCGCACATTTTCCAACAGTACAGCTTTGGGTTGTACCTGATGAATTAACCGTAGGGCATCCGGAAATAAATCACGCTCATCATTCCCCCCCTTTTGCTGCCCCGCAATCGAGAAGGGAGGGCACGGAACCCCTGCTGCAAAAAGGTCTACATTTTCATAGGAAGAGCAGTCTAAGGTGCGGACATCACACAATTGGGGGTTCCAGCCAGAACGATTCTTCAGAAGCGTTGCATGGGCATACTTGTCATTATCAAACACGACCAGGTGCTTAAAGCCAGCCTGTTCTAAGCCCAATGCCATTCCCCCAGCACCCGCACAAATTTCAATAGCAGTTAACTGTTGTGTCACCTTTGCCTCCAGTTATTGTTCAGATATTGGGTTCAGGTAAGAGCGTTCGCGTAGCGTGACCTACGGTCAATCGCATCCGTGAAGGACTAACCCTAAATTTACACTACACGTTACACTTGTATGAGCTTTATCAAGGTTAAACAATTTGGACGCCAAACTCGAAAAGCTCTTCAGCACCCTTAATACTATCAAAAACTTTGAATCCCGCTATGGCAAAGTAATTCGAGATGCGATGGATTACGTTATTGATGGTGAACGAATGGGGCGCACTCGACTTGCAGAAGTAGAGAAAGCGGAGAAAACGATTTTCGGAATAAAAGTAGAAGCTTATCTGCGCCATGAGTTTAGATGGGAAAGAGGAACCAAATTAGATTTCTACTTGATTGACATTGAATTTGATTCAAAAGCAACAATTGGGAAAACGTGGATGATACCTCCTGAAGCAATTGGGGAAATATGCCTCCTGACACGCATCAATGAAGACGAGATGTTTTTCCAAGCAGGGCTTCTGAGAGCCAACCCAGATATGTTGACTAAAGGTAGCAACCAAGACAAGAAAAAAAGTGTTTCCGCTGTGGGTAAGCAACACATTAAATGGCTTATCCCAAACGGGTAAATACCAAAACTCTCTGATTTCTAACTAATATCATCTCCGGGGGTAGTGATTGAAAACACTTTTATCTGCTGGTGATAGAAGTTTTGGAACACCTAAAGATGTGCTGGGGTCTTCCGTTTGAGGAGATAAAGGGACAAGGCTACTAATCCAAGCTACTATTTGCTTTTTTTTGATCACTCATCGTATCTTTTGCTGTAACCCTACATCTCTATATCGGTAGCCACAGCAAAATTTACTTTTTTTATTGACCTATCCTACACCTCTTCTACAAGTCACCAACTTCAGCTCAAGCAACAGGTGATAAGAATTGGCGGTAGTACAACAGCATAAAACTTCTAACGCTGCCAGGTCTATTAAAAGCGATCGCATTCAACAGACCTAATAACCTTGGCCTTTTGGCCACGCTACGCGAATAACCTTCTGGTGCGTTACGGGGCGGGCTTTCCCAACACTTGCTACGAGGTTTAATATGATGGCCAGCCCACCCCTAACGCACCCTACGCCTGCTATTAAAAGCGATCGCATTCAATAGACCTAATAACCTTCAACCTACTAACCTTCAACCTTCAACATTCTGCCTTCAACCATCCAAATCCCCTTCCATCACAGCAGCGATCGCATGTTTAGCATTATCCTGGAATTCCTTAAAATTCACTTTACCTAGGAACCAAATTGCCACTATCATCCCTGCGGATTGGAGAGCAAACACGACACCATAAGCCAAGACAGGGGTAGAAAAAATGGCTCTACCTATATCAAGGATCACACCACCGCTGGCTACTGCTATGCCTCGTGCCATGGCTTGCGCTAATCCCCACGCCCCCACAAAGGTGCCAGCCGCTTCTGCTGCGGTTAGGTCTAACATCAAACTCAGAGCCCCTGTGGTAGCGATACCAGTAGATAAACCAAATAAGAGTAAGGTTCCCTGGAATAGCTGAGCATTTCTGGTAAATCCTGACATAATAATCAAGATAAAGCAGATAGATACCGCTAGACAGCCTAATTGAGTGGTTTTGCGCTTACCTAAATTGGGAATTAGGAAAAAGCCAGTTGCGCTCAAGCTCATCAACATCCCAATCCCCCAGTAGCTATTGAGTAGAGAGGTTTCAGGAATTGACATATTAAAGACCTCTCCCCCATAGGGTTCTAGCACTGCTTCCTGGAGAAATAGGCTGATGGTCATGATCACCAAAAAGGTGAAAAACAGGCCAGTTTGGGGACTAGCCGTTAATAGTTTTAGGGCTTGGCCCAAGGTAATCTGGTCTTCGCGATTCGCTAGGATAGAACGGGAAGAATAGCGCGAGTATTTTTTCTCGATCCCAAAGGTGGCTAATACCGCTAGCCCCAAGACGATTAAGGGTACGAACACAAACAGTCCAGTAATCGATGACCGCAATATTTCCAGGGATGCATCAATATTATCTAATCGCTTCAGCAAAATTTTGCTGCTGATGCCCCCAATCGCAATACCCACAGTCATCATTGACCAGATAATACCGATTAATTTGCCACGGTTGTCTTCATCAGAAATATCCACTAATAAGGTAAAAAACGTAGTGGAACTCATACTCAGGGCTAGACCGTATAGAGCAAAAACTAGAGCCCCAAGAGCGACCCAACTATAGGCTGGAATTGACCATGTCCAACCTCCAGCCCCTTGGACAACATTGCCCAATTGCCAAGTGATTTGTACCGCTAAGGATAGGATAATCGTAAATAACGTAGTTCCCATCCACACGTAACCAGTACGGTGATATCCCAAGACCGGTTTAGCATCCGAGAGCTGACCAAACCATACCCTGGCTGGGGCAACAAACAGCGAAATGGCTAGGATTCCCCCAGTAATTGAGGCTGGAATACCTAGCTCGTCGATCATCACTCGGTTGAGCACTCCTAGGGTCAGCACTGCCAAGATCCCTAATCCCATCTGGAATAGACCAAGCCGGAACATGGTAAATAGATTAATCTTGGGAAGTGTTTGGTGCTTTGCTGAGGAGGGAGGCTCAGACTTAACTACATTACTGGTTTTCATCGGTAGAGTTTTACTTTAGTGTGGGGAAACAGAGGGAATCGGGAATCGGGAATCGGGAATCGGGAATCGGGAATCGGGAATCGGGAATCGGGAATCGGGAATCGGGAATAGTAGGAAAGAGATCCGAGGATTTTTTGGTGTTATCAGAAATCAGCATTGGGTTTCATGATCGATTTGGATATGCTATAGGTAAATGCTATAGCTAAATGGCTTAGATCAAATCCCTAAATGGGTTATCTTGATAGGCTCGATAAATGCGATTGGCCTACGGCCACGCTACGGGAATGGCCACGCTACGCGAACGCTCTAGACTTCCGATTCCCGATTCCCGACTCCCGATTCCCGATTCCCGATTCCCGATTCCCGACTCCCGACTCCCGACTCCCGACTCCCGACTCCCGACTGCCGACTCCCAATTCCCGATTCCCGATTCCCGAACCAGATGTAAAAAACCTACCCCTGTGAGCTCCGTGGAATGGGCATCTTGCCCGTTTCCTCCTTATTTTCGCGCGGGCAGGATGCCCACTCTACTCCTAACCCTCTCAACATCTCAAGGCATCCATTCCAACCCAATCCCCACCCGACTATCCTTATTTTCGATAGAATTCTGTTTCTCAATATCCGTAGCAAGCCGCAAATTGGGAGTAAGGGCATAACCAAAGGAAAGCTTGCTTATCCCCACCTCCTCACTACTGCCAATAGACACAAAACTTTGAGTGAAGGAAATATCAGCGGCACCAGTCCGAGACAAAACCAATAGCAACCGCGCTCCCACATTTACCCCATCGGTAGAGTAACCATCAGTCTCCAAATTGCGATAACCCACCATCGGGGCAACATTAAAATAACTCCCTAAGGGCAGTACATAATACCGCAAATCTACCCCAAAGGTTTCTCGCTCACCATTAAACGAAGCCTGATAATCTCCACTCACCGTCAAGCCAGAATTACCAATAAACACATCTTCCACTCCCACATTCACCCCTGCGGCTTGTCCATTAGAGGGAAACTGGGAGTAACCCAACCGCAAGCGAGTGCGAAAACTGGGTTGATTGCGAATATCCTGCCAAACATCCGGCACCTCCTCTAGCCAACGCTGTAGCACTGGACTGCCTTCGATTATCTCTGGACTTAAATCCAACTCCTGGGCTGCTGAATTACCAGGAGGATCAGACTGGGGGGACTCTGGTAATTGATCTGGAGTAGGCTGAGGCGGATTCCCCTGGGTTTCCTCTGGGTTGCCTGTAGTCGAGTCCGGTACTGGCACAGTTTGACTCCCAGCTCGGTAAGCAACTGTGAAGGTAAACGTTAGTCCCAGTAATCCCGTTTTTAGATACTTAAGTCCCAAATTTTTTAACACTCAACAATAAAAAATACACTAACAGAACTGACGCACCTATACCGATAAAACTTCTGTCATTCTTGTATCATTTCCGGATCTAAGGGAATAGGGAATAGGGAGTAGGGAGTAGGGAGTAGGGAGTAGGGAATAGGGAGTAGGGAATAGGGAATAGGGAATAGGGAATAGGGAATAGGGAGTAGGGGGAGAGGGTTTTACGGTTTGTTTTATAACGGAATAATATTCAATTTAAATGCACAACAGGTTAAGTATTAGAAACGCTATAATTACCCTTACTAAAAATCTCCCCCATCTCCCCATCTCCCCATCTCCCTATCTCCCCATCTCCCTATCTCCCCAAACTTACAGCACTTACAACCCGATTCCCGATTCCCGATTCCCGATTCCCGATTCCCGACTCCCAGGGTAAATCAAAAAAAAGTGATCCTACCTAATGTAGAATCACCACAAAAACGAAGCTAACAGTTAGCGGAGCAAACTTTAGATCATAGAACCATGTTTAGCCGTCATATCAATCGGCTTAATCAGGTACAATTTTAGGAGCTGCCAGGCATTAGACATGTAGAGAGGCAACTTCTGGAATATTTGCAAGAACTTAGGCGTATTTGAGTTAGCGATCGCTCTTAGCTTATCATTATTCCGGA
>NZ_JAAHHZ010000105.1:0-20704 GCF_010672005.1 Moorena sp. SIO4A5
TACTTGCTTGTGCTGCCCTCAATCCTATGACCCATTTGGGTATGCCTGATAGCTATGCCCATAATGCTTAAAACTGCTCCTGAGAGGGGGAGCATTTTGACCCCTTCATCATTCATGCAACAAAGCCTCGCGATTGTATTCTTCCACTCTGATTTGCTTGGCAATTCCCGCTGCTACTGCCTCATCGGTGCCATCAGGTAAAACAGCAATTATACCATCTCCGATAAACTTGACGATAAAGCCGTTTTGATTGCGAATCTCGGGACTAACACCCTTGAGGTAAGCATTAACAAAGTCGAAGTTTTCCGATACTTTTTAGCTACCAAAATCTACCAAGGGCGGATTCTGGCTCACTAATGCAAGCTGCTTTCGCAACCAGGGGGTATCTCCCAAAGCATGGCCGTAGGCCACGCTGCGCGAACGCAGAAATATACCACGAGCACCGTTGATGTCTCTGTCCATGACTTTACCATCAACTTTTGACTTGATAGTCTTACTCCCGCCTATATTGACCAGTTCACCTGTCCAGCTAACAGTCTTACTGGTGTAAGCCTCGCAGACATCTACCACTGTTTTTCCAGTTTCCTGAGTTTTATGCTTCAAAAATTCCTTGAAGCGATAATGAGCAAAGGTGAGCATGTTCCGAACGGTTTTAGATCGGATTTTTCTATTTCCTTTTTTAGACATTTTAGATGTTTCAAAGGTGGGAAGTAGAATCACATCAAAGTTATCAACCAAAAACCTAGCTGTCTTATGATGAAGCTCATTGATTAGGTTCTGGATTTTGATAACCATTCGCCTAGCGGCTTTTCTCATCCGACGCTTTTGTCCGCGTTTGGCTTTACTGATTTTAGACAGTAAATTATCTAAATGCTGACACAGACGTTGGATGCGAGAAAAATCTCCGTGCCCAATCTTTCCTACAGATGTCTCACTGAAAAAAGTGATGAAAGTTCTGACTCCAGGGTCTAAAGCAACTACTCTACCTTGGTTTTCGGTATATGATACAGCTACCTTGTGAGGGACTACTAGATAGTAATCGCCATTGTTACTAGTTAGTCGGCAGTCACAAATATCTACGGGCAAGTCTTCAGCGTAAGTCAATTTACCCAGCTTTGTGTGATATATTCCTGTTTCAGAAACTGCTGACTTAGGAATATAGCAAGACTGAATGGGGTTTTTCCTTGACCTGAATCTTACCCGATTAATTTGTGACGTCTTTTTGTACTTTTTATTGGCCTCCCTGACGGCGGTGCAAGCATCCTTAATCGCTATCGATTTTATTTGATAAGGTACTTCCTTGCACCACTCAGGAAGGTCGTTTAATATCCCTGTTTTGATTGCTTTCCAATTGGCTTTTACTTCGCCATTTTGGTTGGATGGAGGATTTTGACGGTTTTGTTGAACACATAACGGGACACTCCGAACCATTGGCGAATAAGAGATCTCTGGTCAGGATTTAGGAACAGTCGAATCTTCTTTGATTTTTTTACCGTACTTTCGGAGTCCGTGAACCCGGCAGGAGAAGACGTGAATGATTCAGAGAAGATCTGCGGTAAGTTCGGACTCTGGGCAGCTTTCAGATTGGCTGAGAACCAGGATTTTTCCACCGTTGAGACCGACCGGAGATGAAACCTTAGAGTAGTGCAGCCTTACTACAAAACCTTTACCCTATGCTGCATAATTTACCAACTATAAAGGCTGCACTACTCTTACGGTAACTTCTAACCAAGTACTCAATGAGTTCAAACCCAAATCGAATAAGTCTGTCTCTACAGGCAACAACAATCGTGAGCTTATCTCCGAGCACAATTCGTTCCAATATGGTTCTAAGCCCTTTCCTTTTGTAGTTGAGACCTGAGCCGATGTCAAAGATGATTTCGGCGTCGGGGAAGAGGGAATGGAGATAGGCGAGAAGTCTGTCGAGGTCGTCTCTTTGAAAGTTGGTACTGACTCGGCAGTAGCAAATCGTCTTGGTAGTTCGTTGTTCACGAAGTTGATCAGGTTTTGAACGTCTTGCTCCGAACCTGAGTACATCTTCTGAATGAAATAGTCTAGTTCCGCCTGGAGTCCTTTCGCATCTGAGAGTGCCATTATCTGCGTACTTCCGTAACGTGTTCCTTGATAGTCCTGTAAGTTCGACCGCCTTACGGATTGGTATAAGTGCCATCTCTAAAATCTAACACATAATTGTAGATAGTGTTAGATTAGTGGACATTTTTGTTAACTGTCACAAGCCTTCGGGGTCATGGTTTCTGAATTGGAATAGTAGTTTAAATTATCCATGTTTTAGGGAGTCGGGAGTCGGGAGTCGGGAGTCGGGAGTCGGGAGTCGGGGGAAGAGTGTGACAAGTGTAGGAAGTGAAACTTCAGTTTAAAGATAAAAACTTATAGAGTAAGCTGATGTGCATTTAAATTAGTTATTCCCTGTTCCCTGTTCCCTGTTCCCTGTTCCCTGTTCCCTGTTCCCGACAACTGCCGCGAAGTCTACTAACTAGATAGAAAAGCTTCCACCTCAGCTAATGTAGGTTGAGCTGCGATCGCACCAGGCTTGAGAGTGGTCAGTGCGCCTACTGCACTGGCATAGGTAACCACATCTTTGGCAACGGTTGGATCACTCAGACTGGACCGGTCACGGTGGCATAGTTGATAAATAATGCCACCAGTAAAGCCATCCCCGGCACCGGTTGTATCCTGGACTGCTACAGAAAATGCTGGTAATTTACCTTCGTTTCCTCCCAGATAGTAGGCGCAGCCTCGTTCCCCGGCTGTGACTAATACCCCTTTGACCTTATCCAACCGTTGTGCGATCGCTTTTGGATCAGCAGTGCCAAACAAAAACTCTCCCTCCTCATCAGTCAGTTTCAGGAAGTCCGCTTGCTGGATCATGTCTTGAATAATTTCAATGGCAGTATTGGCATCATTCCAAAAGACCGGTCGCCAGTTCACATCTATAAAGATAGAGACCTGGTGTTGTTGTGCCAACTTAACTGCTTGATTAATTGCTGCCTTACTGTGGGGATAGGCTAATTCCAGAGTCCCCAATACCAGAAACTTCGCTTCCTTAAATAGTTCAGTAGGCAAGTGATCGGCTTGAAGTCGTGTATCAGCGAATTCTGTGGTATCGATATCACCAAATCCAGCAAAACTGCGATCGCCTGACGCATCTCGGACTACATAGACGATCCGTGTGGGAGCTGTACCATGACGCTGTACTCCCGTGCCATCGACACCAATGTCCTTTAACAACTCTACTAGTATGTCTCCTGGCTGATCTTGACCAATACAACCGATAAATGCAGTGGGTATACCCAGCTTTACTAAAGCACAAGCAGTATTCGCTGGTGCGCCACCGGGATAGTCTGTCCAAGACTCCACCTGTTCTAGGGGTTTTCCTGGCTGATTAGACAAACGGTCAAACAACATTTCACCAGCACAGATCACCTGGGGACTTGTCATGAGGGTATTCCTTACCTACCAAATGTAATTGAACGGTGATTCGGGTAGTCTATCGCCCATCTTCTAAGAAGGAAGTGGCGCGCAAGTATTTCACCCAAACTGACATCAAATTATACTGTAGGTTTATTATTATCTCCCGACTAATTAACATAACCGGGATTATCAGTACTTCAGTTACCCTATATGCGCAATAGTTTTAAGGAATAGTTTTAACTCTGGTGGGAAGTAGTTCTATTAGTGGAAATGGCAGGTATTTGATGCGATCACCTACGGTGCCTCTCTGTCCAACGCCGGGAAGTCTGTGACGTGTACCTTAACTCTACCTAGTTTTCCGGAAAACGAATAAAACAAGGAGAAAAGTGGGCAAGCATAACGTCGCCCATTTCTCTCGTTGGGCAAAGTAAGCTATTTTTACTCGTAATTGAACCTCCCCACCCGTCGCAGGGATGGGGATTCCCAGGCACAGCCGTTCGCGACTGTTATCTCCATGGGCGTGACTTTCCCGCGCACCGAGGGTAGCTGAGTAGGGTCAATACCCAGTTTTTTTGAGACCCTTACTTTTTATCTTAACACTATTTGAGAGGGAAAAGAATACCCCGTCCTCAAAGGACGGGGTATTCTTTTCCCTCTCAAACTCTCCCACTCTGATAAAGACGATAAAAATCGATTAATTCAGCGTTTTTATGAACGGAACAGCTAAAAGCGATTGGCCGTAGGCGGAGCACTATACATTACTGGCTTGCAGTGATCATTGATTTTCCTGTCGTCTCTTGTTAACTTTTTGAGGCGACAAAGATAACAAGAGAAATATTTGCCGATGACGATCAAATAGGTATACTTATGAATAAGCGATCGCATTCCCGGTCAATGGTGCGATCGCTAAGTGGAGGATTACTCCAGTTCAATGTCATATTCATTCTAACCATGGAAAATAAGCAATACGTAACTCACTGTCCTTTCTACATTGGGGACATTAAGGCTGATGGTTTCAAGACGGAGTCTGGAGATTACTTGATGTCTCAGACTGGTTCTGCTGAAACCATCGGAGAAGATGAATCTTACGCCCGGCGTTTTTTGCGTTCAAAAGCCTTCAAAGATATATGGGGCAAGGGTTTTACGCCCGGCACTTTTGAGGTTTTAAACCCAGAGCAACTAAAAGGGCAGACTCGTATCAGTGGATGGCCTCCGGTCATAGTTGGGCTTTACTGGCATAGTCGTGGAAACAAAGGCAACAAAAGGGCTTTTGCATTGACTAACGGATTGATCATAGATGCATTAGAGGAAAGGATTCGTGAAGCTTTCGGTGATACAGCTACGATCAAACAAAGAAACGAAAAACTTTCTGAATACGTGAGTCTCTTAGAAGCTGAGAACACCGATCTAAGAAACAATAGCGAATGCTGGCAGTATATCAACCAGGAACTAAATCAGCAATTGGAAGACCTTTCGGAAGGTATGGCTGAACCAGACCATCTAGAGGCAGAAAATGCTCGCCTGTTGCGAATATTGCGAGAACATGGAATAAATCCCTATTCCCCGCAGAACTACATTTAATCAATCGCATCCTACCATTGCACTCCACACCCCGGCAGTCGCTGGGGCTTTTCATTGGTACAGCGATCGCGGTAAGGAAAAAACCTTACCACCCAGTCCCAACAACGCTACACAAAACTCAACAAAGGTAGTGGCTAACCCCGACTCCTTCCTTAGTTCCAATGATGGGTAGGTGACCCAACCGAGTCCCCTACCCAGTACCAACGACAGACAGCGACCAATCGGTCCCTTAACCTAGTTCCACTTTCAGGCGGTAGTCCCAACGGACGACCTACCCACTTCCAACACAAGAATTAACAAAGTTCACTTAATATTAAGTGCCGTTATCTTTTTGTTATTTCCTAACAGTAGTAAAAAAGATAATAAAAAGACGTATTAATACCTGTAACGGTAGTTATTGGGACTTCCGTGGTGGGAAGTAGTTCTATTAGTATAAATGCAAGTAATCGGATTTATTGGTACTTCATTTTTTCCTCTAATTCCTCATTAAATTCACTTTTTGTTATTTTTTATTTTTATCGAAAATAATAAAAAGTTAAAGACTGGTCGTAATGGGAAGTAGTTCCATTGTCTGAATTCTGGTAAAGGAACAGGATCGAGTCTTGGAATTAGAACTAGGGAAAGTGTCGGTGACGTTCTCAAGTACATAAAGTTGACAGGTTTGCTTACACACCTATCTCTTTCACCCGACAGCGGTTATTGAGAAGTTACCCTACTCGGAAACCCTAAATACAATGCGCTATGCCAAGTATAGATAGGGTTAGGCGGGGTTCAGGATGGAGTGCGATTTATTTTTGTAAGAGGTCTAGTGGTAATCGGTAGGACTGTACTAGTTAGAGATTTTTGTATTAAAAATAAAAATAACTTTGTAATAAGAACTTATTTTGTTTATAAAAAAAATGTAGCATATAGTAAGATTGAACTAGTATAATTACCACATTTTTTTTATTATTATGATAATAAAAAATGTGGTTGTTTATTTGTTTTTGAAGATTTACTAAAACTTTTTAGAATCACAATCCTACAGTGTGTTACTCTAAAATAGTCTAAACTAAAGAATCTCAAAACCAAACCAGTAGGTTTTTTGCTGGTCAAATAGTATCTCCAGCAATAGAGTCTATGGATGCGTCTACCAAAGCAGTAAATTCAAAGATTAAGAAACAGCACCCATGACTACTTTTGCAGAAAATAACTTAGATAACCCATTGGATTCTAGTCCTTCTATTATTAGTAGCAACCAAAGCTTTTTGGGGATTTTAGATGCCAGTGATGGTAATAATCCCACCCATAATGGTAGCTTCAGTGATGATTTTCGCTTGGAAGGGGTTAACCCAGGTCAAGTAGTTCAGGTTCAGCTAGAAGCTGATTTTGATACTTACCTGCAACTAATCAATGCTGATACGGAGGAAGTAATAACATACAACGATGATTTTGGTGGTAGTCTCGATTCCCAACTCACTTTCACTGTGGAATCAGATGTTGATTATCTCCTGCGAGCTACTAGTTATCGCTCCAGTGTAACGGGAGAATATACCCTCACCCAAAGGTATGTGGGTAATTTAGAGGAAGGTGATAGTAATAATCCTACCCGTAATGGTCGCTTCAGTGATGATTTCCACTTGGAAGGAGTTCTCCCAGGTCAAGTAATTGAAGTTAATCTGGAAGGGGATTTTGACACTTACCTACAATTAATTAATCGTGATACTGGGGAAGTCATTGCAGAGGATGATGACGGTGGAGAAGGGCGAAATTCCCAACTCACTTTCACCGCTCAATCCGATGTTGATTATGCCCTACGAGCTACTAGTTATGGCTCCGGTGCTACGGGGGAATATACCTTAACTACTAATGGTTCTACTGTATCTAGTCTCCAAGGTACTTCCACCCAAAGGTATGTGGGTAATTTAGAGGAAGGTGATAGTAATAATCCTACCCGTAATGGTCGCTTCAGTGATGATTTCCACTTGGAAGGAGTTCTCCCAGGTCAAGTAATTGAAGTTAATCTGGAAGGGGATTTTGACACTTACCTACAATTAATTAATCGTGATACTGGGGAAGTCATTGCACAGGATAATGACGGTGGAGAAGGGCAAAATTCCCAACTCACTTTCACCGCTCAATCCGATGTTGCTCATGCCCTACGAGCTACTAGTTATGGCTCCGGTGCTACGGGGGAATATACCTTAACTACTAATGGTTCTACTGTATTTAGTACCCAAGGTACTTCCACCCAAAGGTATGTGGGTAATTTAGAGGAAGGTGATGATAATAATCCCACCCGTAATGGTCGCTTCAGTGATGATTTCCACTTGGAAGGGGTTAACCCAGGTCAAGTAATTGAAGTTAATCTGGAAGGGGATTTTGACACTTACCTACAATTAATTAATCGTGATACTGGGGAAGTCATTGCAGAGGATGATGACGGTGGAGAAGGGCGAAATTCCCAACTCACTTTCACCGCTCAATCCGATGTTGATTATGCCCTACGAGCTACTAGTTATGGCTCCGGTGCTACGGGGGAATATACCTTAACTACTAATGGTTCTACTGTATTTAGTCCCCAAGGTACTTCAGATGAATTTAACGAATCTTTTTATAATTATCAAGATTTAGTACGAAAGGCGAGTAGCTCTGGCTTTAAAGAAGATGAGGAAAAACATGAATATAAAGTAGCAGAAGTTTTCACAGATGAAGAAACGGGATTTGAAGCCTATGGCTTTGTGCCCACCGATTCTGATTCCACCAAACCCCCTGTTTTAGTTATCGCTGGCAGCAATGATCCCTGGGACTGGCTTTACAATGGCGA
This sequence comes from Moorena sp. SIO4A5, assembly GCF_010672005.1. Classification (NCBI taxonomy): domain Bacteria; kingdom Bacillati; phylum Cyanobacteriota; class Cyanophyceae; order Coleofasciculales; family Coleofasciculaceae; genus Moorena; species Moorena sp. SIO4A5. The sequence continues at coordinate 7,820 of NZ_JAAHHZ010000105.1, forward strand.
CCCAAGGGGCGTTGGTTACAGACAATTTGAAAGAAACGTTGATAGGATCATTAATTGGCTCAATGAAATCACACATAACACTAAACTACGCCCAGATATTATTGGGGAAAGTTTGGGTGGTGTGCTGGCTCAATCTTTTGCTGCGAGATACACAAGTTTAGGCGGTAAACTCAGCCAAGTTGTTTCATTTAATTCTCCAGGAATTAACAGGGATTTAGCAAATGATTTTGTGGCAGATAATGTAGAAAAGGTAACTCATATAGTTGGCTATGGGGATATCGTCAGTCTATTAGGGGATGACTATATAGAAGGAGAATACAAGCTAGCCCACTGGAATACTGACAACAATGATATATGGAAGTTCTCGCCATATATACAGGAAAAACACAATCAAAGCCGAGACCTACTCAAAGGTTCTATTATTAATAATCTCGACAGCGAAGATCTCAGTAACAGCTTGTTTAGTTATTGGGATATGAGAGGCGTTTCCAGTGCTGCTAGAAAAGATTGGGCTTTATTCAACCTCGTTGGAGGTATCTATACCCTTGGAGTCTTACCAACTTTACTGTCTAACCGTGGAGTAGCTGAATCAAGCCGTACCGTTATTGGTGGAGTAATAGAAGAAGTAACTCATGCAATCCGAAACCTTTCTAGCGATTCTCCATTAGGTCAAACCGCCCTACTCGCAGGTCAAGCGATAGATAACCTTGGGGATGGTCTGGTAAATCTCATTTCAGAATGGAATGAGGACATGTACAAAGCTGTAGCAAATTGGGACCCGAACCTGTGGACTGCGATTGAATTGTCTGGAGCGCCTGCCCTTAGCTACCTTGCCGTGGGTGGCATTGATGCAGCAGAAGCTTTAGCCAGTGGTGGTGTTTTAGCTACTAGTGCTTTACTTGCTGGTGGAGCAGAAGCTTTTGAAGCTCTCGCTGCGGGTGGTTGGAAAGCCACTCAAGCCCTTTTTAGCGGAGACGGTACAGAAGCCTGGGAAGCTCTTGCTGCGGGTGGAGAAGAAGCCTGGAGCGCAATTAAAGCAAGAGGTGTTCAAGCTTGGGATCATCTACTTGATGGTGGAGAAGAAGCTTGGATTGGATTAAAAAATGGCGGAATACAAGCTTGGCGTTCCCTCGCCGATGGTGGACAAAGGGCATGGGATTTAATTTCTGATGGTTATGCTTCTGTGACTTCCTTTATTGGCAACACTAAAGTAATAAAAGCATTCAATGAATTTGGGGACTACGTTCAGAAACTCCAAATTTTCCCCAGTGGTGATGAGATTCAGGACTTTTATAACAATACTGGCAAGTATTTACGTAATACTTTTAACTCCGTAGGAAACATTGTCGAACAAGTTAACTTCTTCCCCGATGGTGAGATAATTCAGGACTTTTATAACAATACTGGCAACAAGTATTTACGTAAGACTTTTAACTCCGTAGGAAACATTGTCGAACAAGTTAACTTCTTCCCCGATGGTGAGATAATTCAGGACTTTTATAACAATACTGGCAACAAGTATTTACGTAAGACTTTTAACTCCGTAGGAAACATTGTCGAACAAGTTAACTTCTTCCCCGATGGTGAGATAATTCAGGACTTTTATAACAATACTGGCAACAAGTATTTACGTAAGACTTTCAACTCCGTAGGAAACATTATTGAACAAGTTGAATTCTTACCTGATGGTGGGAAAGTAATACATATATTTGAAAATGGCATTAAAAAGTTCAGTGAAACTTTTAGCTCCTCTGGAGAATTCGTTGGAAGACTAGTTTACAATGCAGTCGGAGAAGTGATTGATGGAGTTGGAAAAGTTTATGACTCCATGATCAGTGGAGGTAAGAAAGTTTTAGACTGGCTAACATTTTGGTAAATTAAAGCCACTACTATCACTAGGCTTAATATGGAGTCTGTCCTGTTTTTGTGTAAGCTTCTGATTATTGACGGAAAATAGAGTTTTTTGAGCCTAATACCTAAATTTGGGGACAGGCTCTTAATCTGAACATCTTTAGCAGTGGTTTCTCAGCGAGCATAACCCAATTGTGCTTGCACGGACTTTAACATAGTTCTTGCCCACGATGTTTCCGTCTATCTTAATGCAATGACCTCGGAGCAATTGTATTTTTACGATACTGTTTGCGTCCATTCTTCTTGACTGTTTCCAGATCCGGCGTTCCCGACTTCTGCAAGAAGTCAGGGGAAAGGGTAAGGGGGAAGGGGTAAAGGTAAAAGCTTGTGTGTAAGCTATAGCAATAGATTCAGCTCCGTTGGGACTTTAGAACAGCTTCTCTAGCATTAACCCAACGACTGGGTTACCAATACCTCTCAAACCAGTTTTAATCCCCAAAGGGGGATTATCGGTATTTCAGTTCGCCTATCTAAGCAACAATTTTTCGCAAAAACCCAGGAATTTGTAGCTCTTGAAGCAATTTAAACCTACAACCGATCAATCTCATCGATAGTCAACCCCGTATATTGGGCAATATCCTGAGCAGGTAACCCTGCCGCCTTCATCTGCTTAGCAATCTGCTGTTTTTCTTCCTGTCTACCTTCTGCTTTACCTTCGGCTCTACCTTCTGCTCTACCTTGTTTGATACCTTGTTTGATACCTTGTTCTATGCCTTGTTCCAAGGTTTCATCAATCAAGGTTTGGGTAACATTGTACATATCCCGGTAGACCTTCAGGCTATCCTGATATAGCGCTTGCTCCCTAGATGAAAAATTGGCAATCTCTGCCACATCAAATAGCTGGGCAAACACATCGTCTTGCAACGGTAATGGGGGTTCATTCAACTGGGCTAGGTGTTTTAATAAAAATAACCACTTGTCAAAATGGGACTCCAACTCATCAAGAGACTTGCTAAATTTCGGTAGCTCAACATAAATAAACTTGAGCTTATCGTAGAACACTTCACAGTGCTGATTTTTCAACTCCACCACATGTAGCAGTTCTGAATCGTGCTTGTGGTCATCAAATACAAAATCTAGGACGCCAACCGTATAAACTGCCGTGAGCTCATAGTTCCAAAATCCCTGTTCAGCCTGTTCTTGGATCGGGAAAGTAGAATAATATACACTTCTATCCTTAAACAAATTTTGCTTGGCCTTCTGCATTTCTACGATGAACCGTTCACCAGTCTCGCTCTGACAATAAATATCAAAAATAGCCCTTCGATCCACTAAGGTATTGCCCAAAAACTCGGGATTCTTAAAGGTAACATCCTTCAGGTGATGATGGGGAGGCAACAGAGTATTCAAGAAGTCGATCAGCAGTGCCTTATTTGGCTCAGTGCCAAAGACACGTTTAAAGCCGAAATCCGTGAGCAGGTCAATGTATTTATCTGGCAACGGGAAAACCATTTCAAAATGCTTTTATGGCTGATAGGGATTAGATAGTCGGGAGTCGGGAGTCGGGAGTAGGAAACTTATGTTTATAAATTCTAACAATTCCTAAACGGATTGCTATAGTATAGTGCTTTTAATCGCTATGATAAACACTGATAGATAGATTAACTATAGCGTTTATCCTATTTGTGGAATGGGCATCTTGCCCGTTATCAATATTCTGGGGCAGGCAGGATGCTCACTATACTCCTATTCATAGCTTGATTCAGCAACGCTAAACAGACAAAGAATAACTCTTGAAGCAATTTCAACCTACAACCGATCAATCTCATCCATACTCAACCCCGTATATTGGGCAATATCCTGAGCAGGTAACCCTGCCGCCTTCATCTGCTTAGCAATCTGCTGTTTTTCTTCCTGTCTACCTTCTGCTTTACCTTGTTGTCTACCTTGTTGTCTACCTTCTGCTCGACCTTGTTTGATACCTTGTTTGATACCTTGTTTGATACCTTGTTCTATACCTTGTTTGATACCTTGTTCTATGCCTTGTTCCAAGGTTTCATCAATCAAGGTTTGGGTAACATTGTACATATCCCGGTAGACCTTCAGACTATCCTGATATAGCGCTTGCTCCCTAGATGAAAAATTGGCAATCTCTGCCACATCAAAGAGCTGGGCAAACACATCGTCTTGCAACGGTAATGGGGGTTCATTCAACTGGGCTAGGTGTTTTAATAAAAATAACCACTTGTCAAAATGGGACTCCAACTCATCAAGAGACTTGGTAAATTTGGGTAGCTCAACATAAATAAACTTGAGCTTATCGTAGAACACCTCACAGTGCTGATTTTTCAACTCCACCACATGTAGCAGTTCTGACTCGTGCTTGTGGTCATCAAATACAAAATCTAGGACGCCAACCGTATAAACTGCTGTAAGCTCATAGTTCCAAAATCCCTGTTGCGCCTGTTCTTGGATCGGGAAAGTAGAATAATATACACTTCTATCCTTAAACAAATTTTGCTTGGCCTTCTGCATTTCTACGATGAACCGTTCACCAGTCTCGCTCTGACAATAAATATCAAAAATAGCCCTTCGATCCACTAAGGTATTGCCCAAAAACTCTGGATTCTTAAAGGTAACATTCTTCAGCTGATGATGGGGAGGCAACAGAGTATTCAAGAAGTCGATCAACAGTGCCTTGTTTGGCTCAGTGCCAAAGACACGTTTAAAGCCGAAATCCGTGAGCAGGTCAATGTATTTATCTGGCAACGGGAAAACCATATCAAAATGCTTTTATGGCTGATAGGGAGTAGGGAGTAGGGAGTAGGGAGTAGGGAGTAGGGAAATAGGGAACAGGGAGTAGGGAGTAGGGAGTAGGGAGTAGGGAAATAGGGAACAGGGAGTAGGGAGTAGGGAGTAGGTAACTTCTGATTAATAATTATAACAATTAATTTAGGATTGCTATCTAGCTTTTTATAGCCTAATGAGGTATGTAATTTATGGCATGTATGAGGTACACTTATCAACCTCAAAGTCCCCCTTTTTAAGGGGGATTTAGGGGGATCCCTTTGTACCTCATGATAAAAATAATTGCTATATATTTTTTCCCTATTGCCTATTGCCTATTGCCTATTGCCTATTGCCTATTGCCTATTCCCTACTCCCTACTCCCTACTCCCTAAAACCCATAACAAAAGTACCTCACCCAAATAATAATTGCTATATTCAATCCATAGCACTTCTGAAAAACTCAATTGTTTCTTTCAACGCCACAATAAACCGATCAATCTCTTCACGAGTATTATAAAAATACAAACTAGCTCGTGCTGTACCAGTCACTCCTAAACGATGGTGCAAGGGTTGAGTACAATGATTTCCAGAACGAATTGCTACACCGTCTTGATCCAACAGCGTAGACACATCACTAGCATCCAATCCTTTAACATTAAATGTTGCTAAGGCTGCCCTACCTTTACCATCTATTGTTGGTTGGGGACCATACATGATTAGATCTGGAATTTCCTGCAACTGCTTAAACAAATAAGCGGTTAATTCTTCTTCATAGCTATGGATAGTATCCATACCTAACACAGTCAGATAGTCTACTGCAGCACCAAGTGCGATCGCTTGAGCAATGGCTGGTGTCCCCGCTTCAAATTTATGGGGTAAATCCCCATAGGTGGAGTGATCGAGAAATACCTCAGCAATCATTTCACCACCACCTAAAAATGGAGGCATGGCTTGCAGTAAGTCTAGTTTCCCATACAGAAAACCAATCCCTGTGGAAGCACACATTTTATGACCCGATGCCACTAGCCAATCACAATTCATAGCTTGGACATCAATGGGCATATGGGGGATACTTTGGCAAGCATCAATCATTACCATAGCGCCATAGTTATGTGCGATCGCAATAATTTCCTCTACGGGATTAATACATCCCAAAGTATTCGAGACATGAACCACACTTACTAGCTTGGTTTTCTCAGAAATCAGCTGTCGGAACTCTTCTAAATCAAACTCCTGAGTCTCCGTCAATCCCACATACTTTAATAGGGCTCCAGTTTTCTGAGCAATAATTTGCCAAGGCACCAAATTGCTGTGGTGTTCCATAACCGAGAGAATAATTTCATCTCCCTGGCGCAGATTTTCCAAACCCCAGCTGTAAGCCACTAAGTTAATCGCTTCCGAAGCATTGCGGGTAAAAACAATCTCTTGTCGTGACTGGGCATTTACAAAACTAGCTACCTTATCCCGTGCCCCCTCATAACCGTCTGTCGCTCTAGTGCTAAGGGTATGGACACCTCGGTGAACATTAGCATTGTCCATTTCGTAGTAGTGGCGCAGTGCATCCAGTACTGCTACCGGTTTCTGGGCAGTAGCCGCATTATCGAAGTAAATCAGCGGTTTACCGTTAACGTCCTGGTGCAAAATAGGGAAGTCAGCCCGGACTTGATCAGCAATGGTTTTTTCTTGAGTTAAGGTCATGTTACTGTTGAACGTTATTCTGTTCCCGTTTTGAACTTATGACTGTTTCCGAAAGTCTTTGACGAAGAGAAGCTAGGGGAATTTGATTGATTATTTCTGCTACAAAGGCATCAATCAAAAGGTTACGGGCATCGGTTTCCTTCAGTCCACGACTTTGCAAATAGAAGACTTCATCCGCTTCCAACTGACTGACTGTAGCACCGTGGGAACATTTCACATTATCAGCTGTAATCTCCAACTGAGGCTTGGTATCAACTCTAGCCTTCGGCGATAGCAACAAATTACGATTCAACTGAGCTGCATTGGTCAACTGCGCTGCTTGAGGAACACTAACCTTACCATTAAACACCGCATGAGCACTACCATCTATAATGCACTTTTGCAGCTGATTACTGATGCCATTGGGATGATTCAACATCACCGCACTATGAGTATCTGCCAACTGATGCTCACTAATCGCGGTCAAGCCATTTAGAATCGTTTCGGTCCCCTCACCCATCTGAAACACTTCCAGAGTATGGCGAGATAACTTCCCCCCAAAGGCTACCCCATGGCAACTATAAAAACTATTCCGAGCTTGTGCGATCGCACTCTTGCCCACATGGAAAGCCTGGTTACTTTCCCCATCAACCCGGATATGAGTCACTCTGGCATTCTCCCCAACCCATACCTCCGTCACGGAATTGGTCAAATAAACACCCTGGGCGCTATTTTCCTCTTGGCCTTGCCAATACTCTTCAACTAAACTCAGCTGACTACCGGCCTCCGCCACCACCAAACAACGGGGCTGAAACAGCCTAGGCACCCCATCAGCCATGGAAACAAACAGCAGATGAATGGGAACCGTCACCTCAGTATTCCTAGGCAACCAGATCACCGCCACATCAGTCAAACCAGCGGTATTAAGCAGCGTAAACACATCGGTTGCCCCCTGCTGCTTGCCCAAATAATCAGCAATTCGGCTCTGATACTCTGATGGCAACTCGGCCAAATTCCCCACAAACACCCCTTCAGGCAACCCAGCCAAAGACGATAGCTCGGGGGCATAAATCCCATTGACAAATACTAATCGGCTGTTAACCGCCTCTGGCAAAACTACCGGACTAATATCAATGGTGCTTGTATCAACAGCTACAGCAGCCTCAAACGTCACCTGCATCAGTGGCGACAAATCCGTAAACCGCCATTCCTCATCTTTAGTGGTGGGAATCGCCAATTCCTGAGCAATCCCCCTAGCGTGGTTACTTAGCTCTTGTAACCAATCCATCTCAACTGGATTATCCTGGCGACATTGCTCTAGCAGTGCCGACAAATAAGAAACCTCCCGTTTTACAGAAACTTCCATAGTCATCAGACACTCACCTCAGCAGTCTCGTCTTCTAGCACCCAGTCATAACCACGGGATTCCAACTCTAGAGCCAACTCCTTGCTACCAGTCCTGAGGATACGGCCATCTGCCATCACATGAACAAAATCCGGCTCAATATAATTCAGTAAACGTTGGTAGTGAGTAATCAAAATCATCGCATTCTCGCTACTTGCCAATTGATTCACCCCATTGGCCACAATTTTGAGAGCATCAATATCCAAGCCAGAATCTGTTTCATCCAAAATCCCCAGCTTAGGTTCTAGAAGTGCCATTTGGAGAATCTCATTCCGCTTCTTTTCTCCTCCAGAGAAGCCTTCATTGAGACTACGCTCTAGAAAGCTGGGATTCATTTTAACAATTTCCAGCTTTTCTTCAACTAAATCCTCAAAATCAAATGTATCAATTTCTTCCAATCCCTTGTGCTTTCGACGGGAATTGTAAGCCACCCGCAAGAAATCCAAATTACTGACACCAGGAATTTCCAACGGATACTGAAACGCCAGAAATACTCCAGCCAAAGAGCGTTCCTCCGGTTCCATTTCTAACAGATTTTGCCCTAAGAAACTTACCTCGCCTCCCGTTACATCATAGGCAGGATGACCGGCTAATACCTTAGACAAAGTACTCTTCCCAGAACCATTTGGCCCCATAATCGCATGGATTTCTCCAGCTTTAACTTCCAGATTCAATCCCTTCAGAATCTGGTTACCATCCACATCTGCCGTCAAATCCCGAACAGACAATATTATTTCACTAGTTTCACTAATCATTTCGACTTGATAATAAATGCTTTATCCCAGAAGTGTTGTTATAAGGTTATCAGCTTTAAGGTTTAAGGTTGAATGTTGAATGTTAGCAGGTTAAAGGTTGAATGTTAGCAGGTTAAAGGTTGAATGTTACTAGGTTTAAGGTTTAAGGTTTAAGGTTGAATGTTACTAGGTTTAAGGTTTAAGGTTTAAGGTTGAATGTTACTAGGTTTGAGGTGGAAGGTTATCAGGTTGAATAATAGTTGAATTTGATCAGCTTTAACTTTGAACATCTTAATCTATAAACCTTGGCCAAAAGGCCACGCGTGCGCGTTCAACCTGCTAACAACCTTCAACCTTCAACCTCCCAACCTTCAACCTTCAACCTCCCAACCTTCAACCTTCAACCTCCCAACCTTCAACCTTCAACCTCCCAACCTTCAACATTCAACATTCAACATTCAACATTCAACATTCAACCTGCTAACCTTAGTTAGCCCACTGTGCCTTCGAGCTTCAGGCTTAAAAGTTTATCTGCTTCAGCAGCAAATTCCATGGGAAGTTCATTGAAGACATCTTTACAGAAGCCACTCACCATCATGGAGATCGCATCTTCTTCTGAAATCCCTCGTTGAGCGAAGAAAAATAGCTGGTCTTCACCAATTTTAGAAGTCGAGGCTTCGTGTTCCACTTTGCCCATGTTGTTCTGGACTTGGATGTAAGGAAACGTATTCGCCTCAGCTGTATCCCCAATCAACATGGAATCACACTGGGAATAGTTTCGCGCACCCTTGGCCTTCGGACCAATTTTCACTAGACCCCGGTAGCTATTTTTGGACTTACCAGCAGAAATCCCCTTAGAAATGATGGTGCTGCGAGTATTTTTACCGATATGTACCATCTTGGTACCTGTGTCCGCTTGTTGGAGATTGTTGGTTAGAGCAACAGAGTAGAATTCACCAATGGAATTATCACCCACTAGGACGCAACTGGGATACTTCCAAGTAATAGCAGAACCAGTTTCTACCTGAGTCCAGGAAATCTTTGAATTTACTCCCTTGCACAATCCCCGCTTGGTAACAAAGTTGTAAATCCCACCTTTACCATTTTTATCCCCAGCGAACCAGTTTTGCACTGTGGAGTATTTAATCTCAGCATTGTCCAGGGCAACCAGTTCCACCACAGCTGCGTGCAGCTGGTTACTATCGTACATCGGCGCAGTGCAGCCTTCTAGGTAACTAACATTGCTGCCTTCTTCCGCCACAATTAGGGTACGCTCGAACTGTCCAGTATCTCCATTATTAATCCGGAAATAGGTGGACAGTTCCATTGGGCACTTGACTCCTTTGGGAATATAGACAAAGGAACCATCACTGAAAACAGCAGAATTGAGAGCAACAAAGTAATTATCTGCCACAGGAACAACACTACCCAGGTATTTTCGCACTAACTCTGGGTGTTCTTGCAACGCTTCCGAAATCGAGCAGAAAATTACTCCCGACTCAGCCAGCTTGTCTTTGAAGGTAGTGGCGATCGAGACACTATCAAAGATGGCATCCACTGCTACATTAGCCAGCCGCTTTTGCTCAGATAGGGAAATGCCTAATTTATCAAAGGTTTCCAGTAAAGCTGGGTCAACTTCGTCCAGGCTATTGAGTTTTTCCTTCTTCTGTTTGGGTGCTGAGTAGTAGATAATCTTTTGGTAATCAATGGGAGGATAGGTGACATGGGGCCAGGTTGGCTCGGTCATTTTCTGCCATTGTCGATACGCCTTTAGGCGAAACTCCAGCATGAACTCAGGTTCGTTTTTCTTAGCGGAAATCAGACGGATAATATCCTCATTGAGTCCGCGAGGAATGGTATCCGCTTCAATATCTGTGACAAAGCCGTACTTATAGGGCTGGTTGACTAATGTCTTGACAGTGGCAGTCATCGATTTAGTGCTCTCTTATCATTAAGGATTCAACAGAGTTACAAACACAGTGATAGCTTGTTCGCCTTTGACTTTCCCGTAGAGTAGGTTGGCAGCTTGGAAGGTTAGAGGTTGTAGACTGCGGGTAGCGACTGCATCAAGACAGCGGCTTGCTTTTATCGCCGGTTACAACTAAAATCCATAGCTTCCTCATGCCCACGGGATGTGATCTGGTTACTGGGTGGATTAAAACAACGTTTTTGTTGTTTAACTCTATTCTAGGTTATATTAACAACAAACATGTTGTTAAAGTCAAGAGAATTTAGATTAAATAGAAATAACGGTACCGACAAGCACCAAAGGGAAGCCTGAGTGCCCTTCCCCTGTTACCCAATTCCCCAACTCCTAAGCCCATGATGCCTACTCAGCAAACTTCCACCAAGCGAGACATCCTACAATATCTCCTCAAACAGGATCGAGCAAGAGCCCAGGAGTTAGCCACAGCCATAGGGGTTAGCGCCCAAGCTATTCGACGTCATCTCAAAGAATTGGAGGCAGAAGGGCTAATTGAGTACAAAGCTGTTCAAATTGGTATGGGGCGTCCTCAACATATCTATCACCTCTCTCACAAAGGACGCGATCGCTTTCCCCATCATTACGGAGAGTTTTCCGTTTCCCTGCTCGATACCATGACAGAAACCTTGGGTCGTGAACAGACTAGCACGATTTTACAAAAGCAATGGCAACGTAAAGCTCAAGAATACCGGGAGTGTATCGGGAATGGTACAGTGGGAGAGCGAGTAGCCAAGTTGGTAGAACTACGTAGACTAGAAGGTTATATGGCAGAGTGGCACACCCTAGAATCAGGTAATTTAAATAATGGGGTTAGTGAGCAGTATATTTTAACTGAATACAATTGTGCTATTTCCAACGTTGCCGAATCTTACCCCAGTGTCTGTGGTCATGAACTGGAAATGTTTGCCGCCGTATTGCCAGATTGTACAGTGGAGCGTACTCACTGGCTCAATAATGGAGAGCATCAGTGTGGCTATTTAATCAAAGCGCCAGCAAATAACTAACATGCCAATAACTAAGCCTGTAAGCTTAAGCGCTACGCGCACGCTACTTGAGGTGCCGTCAGCCTTCAGCTGTCAGCCTTTGGCCACAAGCCTTTGGCTAATAGCACCTCAACTAGCTTGCGTGGCACAGGCTTCTAGCCTGTGACATAGTGCATTAGCTGATAGCTGATAGCTTAAAAGTTATGTAGTCAACCTTGAAAACCCTTATGGCTGATTCCCAGCAATCCTCAATCCAATTCTTAACTCCGGAAGAATCCGCTGATGTAGACCAAGCATTGCTCTCTTCCCCAGAGAAATTCTTAACTCGTTTAACGATTTCCTCCCTCAGACTGTTGAAGCATATTTCACAAGATACTGGGGTGGCAATGGAAGAGTTGACCCATCAGCAGATCATCGATTGGTTTGAGAAGGATAGTAAGATTCGGCGAGAACAAGGGGTTGAGGCAGCATTTTTGAAATGGTAATTAGAAGTGATTCATTGGACTTGATATAATCGGTTGTTTGTTCATAGTTTACTGCCTAGTACTGTTGACAAACAAACCTCAACAAAACCTAATCAAAAATCAGTAATTTAAAGCTTATTCATAAAATAAATATTAAATCCTTTGGGTGCGTTAATAATTTTTAAAGCACTTATATAATATAGTTCCTCTGGGACTAATTTTAGTCCTGTCACTAGTAAAAACTTACCAATGGTCTACGCTATCAAGCGCCCTACAGCGATTTAATCTTTTCTTTATAAATTACAGTATAGAATAGTATAGAGTATTTTGGTTAAAATTAGTGATCAATATCACATAGATAGATTGTCATAAATCACAGTCTTGCGTGATCTAAATCGATGAAATGGATTTAAGTTACCGCTAGCATTCTTAGGTCAGCTGTTAATACTCAAGGAAACGGTGCATCATGAATACTCAACAAATTAGCTTCGCAGCCATCACGATTTTAGATATTGCTCTATTGTTCACAGCCCCCATCATCATCGGATTATTCTCAAAAATTCCTTAAGTCTCAGGAACTATGTCTTAGGAATGATGAACGATGAATCGGCACATACATACACATACATAATAGACACATAAGACACATAAGATACAGAATTTAACAATTCTGCATTAATCGTTTTGCCAGTACAAGCCCCTAACTCCTAGCATGGGTTGAACATTATTAATCATTAATTATTCATCGTTCCCTGAGCACTGTCGCGACCAGTAGCATTCTTAGTTCAGTTAATTTTAGATATCAAATAAATCTGAAAATGATCACTTTAAATGTAATCAATAAAGTAATCAATAAATTTCAAAATCTGCTCTTGACCGGAATAATAGTGAGTGTGGGGTTGTGGGCAATACCAGTATCAGCACAAGTAGAGGATGAGCAAGTCAACGCTCTGGTAGAAGCACTGCGGCTTTCGGCACCACCCAATCGTCCCAATGA
>NZ_JAAHHZ010000106.1:0-20488 GCF_010672005.1 Moorena sp. SIO4A5
GGTGTGTGTAGCTAATTACTATGAGAATCGCTATAGTTATTAATAATTAATAATTGTTAATTGTGACTTGTTACTTGGCAGCACCAGCTCGAATAAAAACAAATAGATAGCGTTAATCCTACTTATGAGGTAAATTTAATTTTCTTACCCCTACTCCCTACTCCCTACTCCCTACTCCCGACTCCCGACTCCCTAAAACCCCAAGGGTGAGGTACCTCAACCAATTGAGAACTGCTATGGTACCCATAACGGGTACTGTCAAATTTTCTCAAATAAAGTAAACTAGACTTATCAGTCAATCGGTTATCGGGGGTGTTTAGTTTAGGAATTAAATTAAATTCAACCTAAATAAAACCGAATTTACCTGATAATTACCGATATCGAAGGGTAAGATTAACTTAGCTAAAAAAAAATCCCAATTTAGATTTAGGGATAGTAATCAGGGTAATTTGCTTACGTAGAGATGTAACAAAAACTGATTTTTTAAAACAGCATCGTTATCAGCATCGGGGACATCTACGTTTGGCAAATCTATCTAGTAAACGCTCCCAATAGCTACCTTATTGATTAGTTAATTTATTAGTTGATAGGTAGCTATTTCGTGAGCTTGATTAGGATTCCCTACTATGAAATCTAACACCAATCGATTTGAAGATGAACTGTTTATCAAAGCAGCCAAGCTGTGGAATTTAGAGAAGTTGTATACAGAACTAGCTCATAAAAAAAACATTGCTACAAATAGGGAAATCAAATTGACCCCAGTGGAAAAAGCATGCTTAAGAGGTTTGCTGTGCGGCTATCCTCCCAAAAAAATTGCTGGTGCTCTCCATTGGAGTTGTGGCTCACTTAGCGTTCAACTCACTAAAGGTTTGTATCGGTATGTGGAAACCTTAACTAATCGGAAATCCAACACCCTAAAAAGTTGGAGAGATATCTCTATATGGCTGGAAGCGGCTGGATACAAAACTCCCCAGCAGTGCCAAGATTGGGGTGAAGCACCACAGATTTCTGCATTCTATGGACGCACTAGGGAACTGAACACTCTCAAGCAATGGATTAATCTCAAGCGAAGCCAATTGGTAGCAATACTTGGGATAGTAGGCGTTGGCAAAACATCGTTAGCTGCTAAGCTAGCACGAGAGATGCAGGAGGAGTTTGATTATATTATTTGGCGATCGCTATCCTCTGCCCAACCCCTGAAGCAACTGCTGACACAACTGATTCCATTCCTGTCTCACCACCAGTCATCGGAGTTACCAGAAGACATCAACCTGCTGATGTCTCACTTTCTAGAGTGTTTACGAGAGCATCGCTGTTTAGTAATACTCGATGATACTGAACAGATTTTAAGCCGTGGCACTTTAGTTGGACAGTATCAAGCCGGATATGAGGATTATGGTCAACTTTTTAGAAGAGTAGCACAAGAAAGACACCAAAGTTGTTTGCTCTTAATCAGTTGGGAACCACCGCTACAAATGGAGTTACTTGAGAAAAAAAACTATTCCACTCGTTCATTAACCCTAAACGGTTTACCAACAGAAGATGCTCGGAAACTATTAGCAGCTAATGGTTTGTCTGAACAAGAGCAAGAAATGGAACTCATTAAACGTTATCGAGGCAATCCCTTAGGATTAAAGCTGGCTGTGACAACGATTAAAGACTTTTTTTTTGGTAGTGTATCGGAATTTTTTAGTTGGGAGGAAATGATTGTTCCTGAGCCAATGAGAGCAATGTTAATCGAGCAATTGAATCGGTTAGATGAGTCAGAGAAGAAGGTGATCGCCTATCTAGCTAGAAATCCTACTCCCATTTCTATTAAACAATTGCGCGATAGTATTACCTTAGACTATAATTCACGACTTATTTCAGTTTTACAGTCCTTGGAAAGGCGTTCACTAATAGAAAAAAATTCCCACATTAATCGAACATTTTTTACTATAATTCCTGTAATTAGGACGGTGATTAATCAGCATGAAGGTTGTTTGCCGTAGGGGTTCGGTGTAGGGTAGGTTTGATGTTGAAGGTTTAAGGTTGAAGGTTTGATGTTAAAGGTTTGATGTTGAAGGTTTGATGTTGAAGGTTTGATGTTGAAGGTTTAATGTTGAAGGTTTAATGTTGACTTTAAACAAAAAACATTAAACTTTAAACGACTATAGCGTTTCTCGTAGCTATGAGGTACACATTATTTTTTACCTCTTCCCTCACTTCCCCTCCTGGGAGGGGTTAGGGGTGGGTTACTCTTACCTGCTCCCTGCTCCGAAGTCCCTGCTCCCTAAAAACCAGAAATTTGTACCTCACAAGTCGTAGAATTGCTATAGCATTTGGTAAGCATATGCGCTACTTGAGGTGCTACTTGAGGTGCCGTCAGCTGACAGCTGACAGCTGATAGCTGACGGCTGATAGCTGATAGCTTACGAATTATTTGAATTTTGAGAGTGGAAGGGACAGCCTGATGTTAATTGCTTGAGAAACAAACTATTATCAAAGAAATGCTCCAAGGAGACAATCTTCAAGTCTTCAGTAACCCGAGCAATACTGATGCCAAACACTTCTATAGTTTCTCCTGTGGGTTCATGACCTTTAAAGGAACCGCTAAACGTGCCCCAATGCCGCCACTTAAAGGTGACATTAGGAGGTCCGGAAAGTATTTCCATCAGTTCCCATAAAAAGCCATTGGGAAAAGCGTTATGGAAAATTTCTATGGATGATTCAAAGGTTTCCTCTGTGGAGCGATAGTGTTCGGTATCTCCAAGAAATACGTTGTATGTGCCGATATCAGCAACAGTCTGGGCATTGTACTCTGGTCCACCGTTAGTTGTCATCCGAAACTGGTCGGCAACAATAGACAACCACTGCTCAGGATTAGCTTTATAGGAAGCTTCCATCTCGAAGGTTCTAACTAAGTTTTGCGCGATCGCTTCCAAAGACCCCTCTGGATGATTGAATTTACTACCTTTCTTAAGAAATTCATTAGTTTCGGCATAATCAGGGCGTTTGCCCTCTCGCCATTCAACCCCAGCATCATTGGCGATAACTGTATCTCTTTCTTGTACCCAAACAGGCAATCCTGTGGACTGACTATTACTCATTGAAGTGTCTCAGTTCAATTGATTAGAATTCCTCAACAATTTTGCTAAATTGTCTTCTTGTTACCATGGCAAGTACATAAAAATTAAACTATGTGAAAAGATTGTAATAGTAAACAATAAAATGAAATATTAAAATAATAAAATAATGTAATAATCACTACAAACTAATGACGCGGTGGTGCGTTACGGGGCTAGGTTTTTCAACACTGGGAACCGATAAAATCAGGCCGATCCCGCCCCTAACGCACCCTACCAAAACTAATGACTCGGATCCCATCTCCTGGTATAGAATCAGTTTTGGAATCAGCTGAGCGAGTTGCTGGAGAGATTTTGACTCGTGTTGTCTGAAACAGTAAAAAGGGCAAAGAGGCGGTGGTGCGTTACGGGGCTCGGTTTTTCAACACTGGGAACCGATAAAATCATGCCGATTCCGCCCCTAACGCACCCTACGCCACTTGCTAATTGATGATATAATTGACAACTATTGAGGATTAACCGTCAACAGTAATTTTTGGTCGTCTACTAATAATCAAAAGTGCGATCGGACTGATCAAGATCAACATCCATACCTCCGGTTCAGGAACACTGGAAACATTAAACGGATTAGACGGCTGATTCAAGTCTTCTTCCCCAGTTTCCACCTCTCGGTCAAAGCGATCGCTCGACGCTTCTGCTTTTTTGAGCATCCTTCGTTGCTCATCATTCACCAGCACAATCATTGATGAATAGGGACTGACAATGTCATAGGTCTTGGCTATGCCATGAATCCGATCCAGTTCTTCTACAGAGCCATTCAGGTTTCCACTCAACCCTAGGATAAGTTGCCTGGCCGCCAGTGGTTCAAATCCAGTTTCAGTAGTACTTTCAGCAGTTCCTGATTCCATAAACCAAGCATAGCCATCCGCCACACTTACCACCGATGACCCCAAGGCTTCTTGAGTCGCTATCCGCTGGATCACCCCTTGGATATCGCTAGAGACACCACCACCACTATTTTGAATCAATTTTAGAATCCTATCATTGTAGGCTGAGGGTAATTGATTACCTAAATGAACCATCCACAGGGGTGCAGCCACCACCGCCACATTTTTATTATCCTCAGATAACTCATAACTACCCTGATCAGTCACCAGTAATATCCCGTCATAAGGGGTATTGCCACGCAACTGTTCAAACTGTTGCAGCATCTGTTCAGGTTGGATAGAGCCATAAAAGGTGATCTGAGCAGGATTAAAATCACTGATATCATCAATGCGTTTGGCTTGATGATCGATCTTGTTATCTATTGCGTCAGTGATGTACAAATCCGCATCATTGTTAGTCAAGCTCTGATCAGCAAAACCCTGTTGTTGCAGCCAAGTGAATGTCTTTTTGACCTGGGATTTGTGAGCAGCCATACTCCTGGAACTATCGAGAATGACAGCAAACCGCTTACCCTCTAATTTCGTGAGGTTAGTGTTTCTTATTGCGGATTTCTGCAACAGGTCTAACGGTTTAGCCGAAATGCGGTAGCCATCCCCTAAATTCACCTGATGAACCATGGGTTGCTGGGGTTGATCTACTGGCAAAAATGCTTCTAACCACCTATCAGAAAAACCCCGTTTTACTTTACCATTGCGGATGCGCTTGGTGCGATTTGTCCAAAAGATATTGCGTTGTTCGTTTAACTGAGGTAAAGGCCAACCCTTCTCTTGTCGCATCACCTTGTAGGTCAGCCACAGATGCATTTCCGTTGCGCGATCGCTACCATTTCTTTTCTCCCATGAGGATAACGGAGGAGGAACGGGAAATGCTCTGAGACGATAATTCCGGGGTCCGACTTGCTCAAGCAGCGCTGGGTCAACAGGACGCGATCGCCTGACTTGGGAATTGTAAACCTGTTGTGCAGCACCCCGTGGGGAAACTTTAAATGGAAAGCGCTGATTGCGGTCATCCGTTTCACCTAGCCACAAGCCAGTAATAGCTGCCCCTTCTGGTAAGGAAAAATAGTAGAGTACTTCCTCAACATCAGTAGTTTTATTCTCATACACCTCGTAGATTTCCACATCTGCCCAATCCCCATGGGCATCTAAGGTTACCTCTTGCTTTCGCAGCCACACCCGTTCTTGATCGATATTCAACAAACCCGCCTTAGCTTGGTCAATAATCGCTGTAGATTGTAGAGCATGTTGAACAGCTTTTCGTTCTGCTTTCTGAAGTGGTGTATCAAAGAATTCTCCGTAAAGCTGTTGAGCTTTTTCGACATCGTCTCGGGAGCCCTTATACAAAAACGGTGACATAACCAGATTGTAGCTATTTTGTAATAATTGACATAGGGAATCTGGCAGGTCAAAGACATCTTTGTACATGGCGTAGATATGGTTATTATCTTGTCGGGTACTCAGATACCGATAGGGGAACAAATTGGCATTAACTAACCCAGTGCGAATTATATCAGACTTAGCTATCAAGGCTTGGCGATCGCTATTCGTTTTTGGATAATTTTCTAGGAGCTTAAACGCCTCCACTTGAGCTTGTACATTCAAGGAAAAGAACAGAATTATCCAGACAGTAACCACAGCTACTGCCCCTTTAATCGCCCGATTGCGCCCATACTTTCTGGCAAAAGCCCTTAAGATCCGGTATCCAGAATGAAGATAAAGAGCTGTAAATGCTGATGGCATGCCTAGAAATAGGGTACAGCTAAAGCCATATAGGAGTAATATTAATAAACCGATTATATTAATATAGCTCCATGATAACCACAGATTTTCTAGCCATTGGAATTTGAAAAAATTTTGTATCAAAACACCAGCAGCAGGAACAACATAAAACAACAGCAACACTCCGACATAAATACTAGTCAAAAGCATCAAGGTATGAGCGATTAGTTGTAGCCCTGCTACTGGTTTACGATTAGCATCATATCCCCATACCACTTCGGCAGCAAATGCCAGGATACACACCAAAACTGTACCCAATACTAAGGTGCTAACACTGGTAAATTCCCGGATCAAGAATAAACGAATCAGGCACCAAGCAAACAAGGGTGCTTCCACACCATAAAACAAGCGCATTAACTCCCTTGGTTGCTTGCTAAGACGCCAAGCACCAATGACAGTACAGACTGTTGGTACTGCAATTAATGCTACAAACGTAACGAAGAAATCAACCGGAACAGCACCATCAAAGGTCGCCCGGATTAAGGGAATACCAATAAATGGTAAGATGCCAATATAGACAACTGTGATAAACATCAGATTCCACAGCAAAAAAATACTGTAAAAACTGATATCAAGGATTTGTTTCAGAGATTTTTGTTTCATTGTATTGCTCTATACCAAAGGGAACAGGGAACAGGGAACAGGGAACAGGGAACAGGGAACAGGGAGTAGGGAGTAGGGAGTAGGGAACAAAAATTCTCACAATTCATTTAGGATTGGTTTATCAGTTATCAGCTATCAGTTATCAGCTGTCAGTTGTAAGCTATCAGTTGTAAGCTATCAGTTGTAAGCTATCAGCTAAAGGCCTGTGGTCAGGCTACTTGAGATGCTTTTGAATAAAATAAGCTGACCACTGACTACTGACGGCTGTTCGCGTAGCGTGGCCAAAGGCCAAGGCTGACCGCTGACGGCTGACCACTGACCGCTGACCACGGACCGCTGACCGCTGACGGCTGACCACTGACCGCTGACGTTAAGCTTTGATGAATAGCATCATGGATAGTGCTAGCAAAAGTCTGAATCTCAGCACTATCGGGATTGTGTTCACTATCGAAGAGGACAGAAACTAGCACCCAAGTCTTGTTGCGGTGGGCGATATAATCCCAGATTCGGGATAAGAAATCATCTGTAGTGCCCTGGGGTGATTGAAACCAGTAGGTTGCTGAACGTTTGCCGTCTTGCAGAGATACCCACCGTGCCTTTACTGACTGATTGAGCAAGGTTGGCTTAATGGAGTCTACCTTGAAACCATTGCCCACCAAACATAATTCTGGTGGATGGTGAGCTTGCCAAGCGCTACTGGCTACCAACAGCATTGAACCGGAGAGATTGCCATAGACAAACCGTTGCTTTTGAGCAATAGGTAAGCCATGATTATCAAAAAATCGTTGTTCAGCTTCCGTTAGAGGTAGGGGTTCAGATACCAGTTGCTGGGGTAATTGAATCGATGCAATCGCATTTACCTTCTCTTGAATTGCTTGAATTTGACCTACCAGCCCTAGAGCTATAACTACAATCAGCAGCCAAGTGATACTCTTGGACTTTTGCTGAAACTGATAGCTGACACCAGTCTTACAGCCGTTTTCAGATGGATTGACCTCACTAGCTTTAGCTGTAAGCCCCCTAAATCCCCCAATTCTGGGGGACTTTAACTCAATTTCCCCCCAAAGTTGGGGGGTTAGGGGGGCGAAACTTGCTGTAACTTCAGCAGTAGCCTGGGGATGCCCGCTTTGTTTGTGTAGCCGCCACTGACTATCCTTTAGTGCCAGACCGGAATTCGACCCATATCCTAAATTTCCCCTTCGATTAGGGTTTCCTTTCTCCAAACTCCCTTGTTTCCAGGACTTACGCAAGTGCCCCCTAAATCCCCCAATTCTGGGGGACTTTGACATCATTACCCCCCAAAATTGGGGGGCAGGGGGGCGAAATCCACTTAACCGCGTAAGTCCTTGTTTCTTATCCTTACCCAGCAATGACAAATCACTAAACACAGAAGTGGCCAACATCAAACCCCCGGAATTCTGAGGAACCGTTTGCAGCAGCATCCAACTGAAGGCACAAGCTAAGATAAAACCAATCAGTCCGAGAGGGACATGTAGCACTTCAGCAATTTGTTGCTGTTGCCAGACTTCTATAATCATCACTAACAGCAGCACCCGGATTGTATTAGCGATCGCTAGCAGCACAAGATTTGCAGTGCAAACCAGTAACCAACGTATTCCCAGCTGACGACGTTCTAACCAAGTAGCTGCCAGTAAAAACAAAGTCCCTGTCCACAAACTTTTCAGACCACTGCAGGGCAAATCTACCTGAGCAATGCCGTTTTCCATGACAATAATGTCGTGGGAGGAGATAGCTACAATGTGCCAAGCTGACAGCATCTGTTCCACAGCATGAGCAGTGAGAACCCTTACTGGAAAACCCAAACCGCTGTTAAACTCAGTGCTGAAAGGGACAACACAAGCAACTAAAATTGCAGCAGGTAACCCTTTACGCCAAAGGGATGGTGGGATAAACAAGCCCCATAACCCATAGCTGCCCAGTAGGAATAGGAGTAAGTTGAGTTGTGGGATATACACCAACCATCTGAATGCGATCGCACTAATCCCAGACCCTAACATTAGCAACAGGGGATAGAGTCTTAAGGTCGGAGTTGCTGACACAGTTATAATTAAGCGATCGCGCCATAGCTGTACCAAACAAGCCATGAGCACAATACCGATTAGCATCAGATTTAGCAGTGATGCGTACTTAAATGACTCAAATAGCCATTGCAGTGCCCAGATATTCCCCAAAAGCCAAGCCACTACCAGCACGATGGTGCTGGCGAGGTTTTGACCTCTGGGGGGATCTGAATTCATCCCAGCTGTCATAACAAGTTTCTCCTTCAGAGAAATAAAGTGTGCTAAAAAGGACTATCTATCGGGAGCTATCACTTATGCAGAGCATTTCTAAAAAAGCTATAGCCCCTTCATGGGTTTTAGCTTGCTCTGATAATACATATAGCAATTATCATAGTCATGAGGTACTTTCGTTCTGGCTTTTAGGGAGCAGGGAGCAGGGAGCAGGGAGCAGGTAAGAGGCAAGAGGTAAAAAATCCTGTGTACCTCATAGCTATAAGAAAGGCTATAGTTCATAGGTTATGCAAATTTGACCTGATCCCTATCTACCTGATCGAACACAGTTATTTATTGGTAATTTGTAGTTAGTAATTGCTAATTGCTAAAGGCTTTCACAATTATCCATAACTCTTTTATAATTACCGTTTTCCCTACGCTAATCTGTCCAGATTTACGTTAGTAGCCCTTCAAATTACCTACCATTATAGGACAGATTTAAAAAAACAGTATAAAAACCGGATATCTAGGGCTCCTAAATAAATTGTGATAATTTTTGCTCCCTGTTCCCTGTTCCCTGTTCCCTGTTCCCTGTTCCCTTTTGTTTTTGTCATAAAACTTCACAAAATTCCATGAATCAGACATTTGAACAGTTAAAGCAGCATAACTGGACTAATTTTATCACCCATCATTTACGGAATTGGTATGGGTCTTGGACAATTTATTCTCCTGAAGGTGAAGTGATAGAATCCTTTGTAGGTAGTCGATGCTCTATTATTGATGCTGAACAAACTCACATTATCCAAACTAACGTATATATGTATGACAATGGAACTGAAGAGGAGAAGGTTTACCAGAATACTCCCAATAGTTTAATCAATGGTTTAGCTGATAAAACCGCTCAAGCCTCCTTTATGTATATGTTTGAGCAAGGGTCGGCTATTTGGACAGTAAATCGATTTGAACCAGAGGAGTTATTTGCAGTAGAGTTCTGGTTTAGATATCAAGAATTACGCCATAGTCTGCTAGTAGTGTATAACTCAGATGGAGAATTAACTAAAACAGTCAGTGTCCGAGAGGAGGATTTGCAAAAGCCCTGTGATCATTGGACACTTAACCCAGAGTTAATCCCCCATCGAGATATCCTTAATGGGGAAGAAGGATTAGCAATTACCCTTACCCCAGTCACCCAACTATCTCAGCCAACACCAACTCGTTTAGCTTGGGAATATCCAGACCATCAAACCTTTTATTATCCAGATGGGATATCATTAAGTTACCCGCCCAAACTGAAACCAGGAATGTCTTTCGTTGTGATTGGAGATTGGCAAGTTAATCCTGACATTAGACAACAACTGCTAGTTGATTATAATTCATCGGGTGAGTTATCGTGCTTAACGTTAAAGAGTAATCAACCAGAGATGGGGAGATAGGGAGATGGGGAGATGGGGAGATGGGGTGATGGGGTGATGGGGTGATGGGGAGATGGGGAGATGGGGAGATGGGGAGATGGGGAGATGGGGAGATGGGGAGATGGGGAGATGGGGAGATGGGGAGATGGGGTGATGGGGAGATGGGACATAGTTTTCTTAAAGGTAATTATCCAGACACTGACCTAAGACATTACTAATCTAGAAAAATCTACCTATGATGCCGATAAAATTTTTTAAACTAAAATAAAAAAAATAAATTAAAAATTTTAATTTATCTATATAAAAAATAAAACTATATACAGTGTTTTTAATAACTATAATATACACTGTTTTAGCATTTTATACTTCCCGATTCCCGATTCCCGATTCCCGATTCCCGATTCCCGATTTCCGATTCCCGATTCCCTATTCCCTATTCCCTATTCCCTATTCCCTATTCCCTATTGTATTTTATAGAATAAACCTATGGATCGAAAACTCCAAAATTGGAATAAATTCTGTCGATATTATTCAGGAGACTTGTATGGGATTTGGACTAGATACTCGAGGGCAGGAGACGTCATAGAATCTTGGCGCTGTATTAGAAGCTTTCGTCCCACAGCAGATTGCCATGAAATACATCAGCAAAATCACTATACTTATGCTAATGGCAAGACGGAGACAAAAACCTTTGGGCCCTACAAGCAACCTATAACAACTGGCTTGTTTTTAGACAACGGCTTTTCCTGGGGTTCCACCAAAGTAAAATCCGGCTCCACGTTTTTTTCTGATATATGTTTAAGGTATGAAAATAGTCGTGCTACTGCGATTGCCAAATACGATGAAAGTGGCAGCTTGAAACGCTTTACTGTGTTTCCGGAACACCTAGGACATTTCGTGAATGTGGCTACTCTACCTCCCGCCCATCAAATTAGTAGCGACTGGCAAGGAACAGTCCAAACAATAACCCCGGACTGGCAAATTTCAGCCCCAATAGTAACCTCATGGCAACCCTTAGACGATTTACCTGAAGATTACCTGAGGTTACACTTTACTAACGGTATTTCAATCAGTTGTCCGGCACAGGTAGAGAGTGGAAAAGCGTTTTTTGTGGCAGTGGATTGGCTGGTTAACCAGACTTTATTGCAACGAGGCACTCGCCACTATGATCAATCGGGCTTTAGCAGTTTTACCCTAGAAGTATTTAGAATTTAGTCAAACTATGATAAAAAATATATTTAAAAATACTCTTAAGCCCCAAAAACTACTTTTTTCCGATTCCCGATTCCCGATTCCCGATTCCCGATTCCCAATTCCCGATTCCCGATTCCCGATTCCCGATTCCCGATTCCCGATTTAACACTAATTAACTAGTTAAGTCAGCCAGTTACTCTAACTTCATAGTTCACGGTTCCTAGCCAAGACATCCCAGGTATTTGGTATGGCTTGAATAGTAAACTATCTAAGTTGCCATACTTGACTATATGCTTCATAAAATGTTGAGAACCTTTAAAAATATCAACACTATTAGGTATAGAGTTATCTTCTGATCCTAAATTTAGAGGTAATTTAGCTAAATCCTTGAGAGACTTTAAGGATTCATAGGCTGAAGAAAACTGAATATAGGTAGAAATAGCGCTACGCATTTTTGAATCAAGTCCAGCCGGATTCTTAAGTTTATCTTCTTCAATAACTGCACCAAAGCGCTTTTTAATAAACGTCCTAACGTTTTCTGAGTAGGACTTGGAATTATACTGATAAATCGCCTGAGTAATAGAAGATTGCTTACCAGAGTTAATCATCTTCCCTACCACGTAAGCTGCAATATCCGCAGTATAATCAGAATCTCTGGCTAACCTATCCAAAGCTTCTTCGACACTGTTAACATCTATGTTGTCATTGGGGTCTCGATAGGCCACAATAGCCGAACCAATATCTCCAGCCCATGAGGTATGGTCACCAGTCCAACTAGTGAAATCTGACCATTGGAATCCAGGCTGATCAATTTGATCAGAAAGGGAACCGATAAAATGGCCAAAGTCAGTAATTTCACCACTTAATACTAATTCATTGATATTGAGTTTTCCCTCAAATTCATCTCGAATATACTCTTGGTGATACCCCGTAGCTGTACTCCATAACCGACTAGTATATTCCTTCTTAGTGTACCCACGCAAATGATTAACAATTTCATAAGCGGATTTACCAGGGTTCTCACTTTCAATTTTCTCGATGAATTGCAATGCTTCTTGTAGTTTAGACATAGGTTTAAACTAGATGAATCCCTCTTAGTCATACTGTAACCTACGTCTTGGAGTTGTTAGATTCCGGATTTGTTGGCCAGATTTAGGTTGTCAGGTTGTCAGGTTGTCAGGTTGAAGGTTGAATGGTTGAAGGTTTAAGGTTGGATGGTTGAAGGTTGGATGGTTGAAGGTTGTTCGCGTAGCGTGGCCAATAGGCCAAGGTTGGATGGTTTAAGGTTGTTTGGTTGTTTGGTTGTTTGGTTGTTTGGTTGAACGCGATGGACTTCGTCCCGCAGTCGAGCGATCGCGTGGCCAATAGGCCAAGGTTGTTTGGTTGAAGGTTGTTTGGTTGAAGGTTGTTTGGTTGTCAGGTTGAACGCGATGGACTTCGTCCCGCAGTCGAGCGATCGCGTGGCCAATAGGCCAAGGTTGTTTGGTTGAAAGTTTTAAAGTTTAATAACCTGTAACCTGTAACCTGTAACCGCGTCACCTGTAACCTGTAACCTTTAACCTTCAACCGGTTAACCTTTAACCTTCAACCTTCAACCTTCAACCTTCAACCTTCAACCTTCAACCTTCAACCTTCAACCTTCAACCTTCAACCTTCAACCTTCAACCTTCAACCTTCAACCTTCAACCTTCAACCTTCAACCTTCAACCTTTAACCTTGGCCTTTGGCCACGCTACGCGAACAACCAAATAAAATTGCTGTAATCTATCGCATCGCAGCAGCAGGGGGCAAAACCAAGTTAGGGTTTGACCCCTGCCCATGACCGTTAAGGGTGTCATTGTCGGGATTATCCTGGAGTAAAGCCTCCCGAATCATCCGAGCAATCACTCGCTGTGCCAAACCACCAGCAATTTTTTGTCCCATTTCCTGGGTCTCCTGTTTTAGGAACACTTGAGGAATAACTGGCAACAATTGCATTAGGTCAAAACCAGGAGTGTCTTGTAAAATTTGCCAAATCCGTTGGATATTCTCAGTACTTTCGGGTTTATCTTCTGGCTTCTTGTCTTGATTATCTTGATTATTTATTTCTAAGCCTAGACGTTCCTGCAAGGCATAACTGACGTTATCCAATGTCCGCCTTCCAAAGCTATCGATAGCCTTGACAATCTCATTGACCAAGTGCTCCCGAATGAAAGCTCCTCGCTCTGAAAAAATAAAGTCTAGGGTCTGATCTAAGACTTGGTTGATATCATAATCTGGAGAATTTCCAGCATTACGCAACAGGTTTTCCAGACGGTTCCAACGGAAACCCTCATCCTTGAACAGTAAATCCCTCAAGGATGCCCGTAATTCTGGTGATGAATCCGTCAATAGGCGCTTGGCTACATAAGGATAGGCTTTACTGAGTACTTTGAAATCTGGCTCAACATTAATGGCAATCCCTTCTAAGGTCACGAGGGAGCGAATAATCAGAGCATAGTAAGCGGGTACCCGGAAGGGATACTCATACATCAAAGCTGATAACTGGTCAGTGATACTCTTGAAGTTGAGTTCTGCCACACTAGCTCCCAAGGCATTGTTAAAAACCTTGGCTAGGGCAGGAATAATTGGTGTCAGGTCTGTATCTGGGGTCAGAAACTCCAGCTTCACGTAGTCATTGGCCAAACCAGGGAAGTCACGATTGACCAGATGAACAACAGCTTCAATCAAACCATAGCGCTGATACGTCTTGACTTGGCTCATCATCCCAAAGTCAATATAAGCCAGCTTGCCGTCAGAGGTAGCTAACAGGTTTCCAGGGTGA
This sequence comes from Moorena sp. SIO4A5, assembly GCF_010672005.1. NCBI lineage: Bacteria > Bacillati > Cyanobacteriota > Cyanophyceae > Coleofasciculales > Coleofasciculaceae > Moorena > Moorena sp. SIO4A5. The sequence goes on from NZ_JAAHHZ010000106.1 coordinate 14,038, forward strand.
GGGTCAGCGTGAAAGAATCCGTATTCCAGTAGCTGTCGCAAGGAACAGTTTACCCCAACTTCAATCAAGTGCTTGGCATCAATGCCTTGAGCCTTGATTTTCTCCATATCCGTCAGCTTACTACCCGTTATCCATTCCATAGTCAGGACACGACGCCCAGTGTAGTCCCAGTAAATTCGGGGAACATAAATTTCCGGTAGTTTCCCGTAAAGCTTGGCAAAGCGTTCAGCATTGCGCCCTTCATGCTGATAGTCCATCTCTTCAAAGATACGGGCACCAAACTCATCCATGATGGCAACCAAGTCACTGCGCACCCGCTTGACATTGGTTTGTACCCACTGTGCAACAAGGCGTATAATGTATAGATCAAGCGTAATTTTATGTGCCAATCCTGGTCGTTGTACCTTGACCGCAACAGTTTCGCCAGTTTTAAGTTTGCCCTTATAGACCTGTCCTAAGGAAGCCGCTGCCACAGGCTTTTCAGTCAGTTCAGCGAAAATATTTTCCGGGCGATCGCCTAATTCTTCCTCGATAAATTTATAAGCCACCTCATTCTCAAAAGGTGGGAGTTGGTCTTGTAGCAGCGTCAACTCATCCAAGAAAACTTGTGGGACTAAATCCGGTCGTGTGGAAAGAGCTTGTCCGATTTTAATGTAAGCTGGTCCTAGATCGGTTAAAATTTCCCGCAGTTGAATCGCTCTGGCTCGGTTCTCGGTAACATCCCGACCGCGAAACCGATCCCACCACAGACCGAGAGCAAACGATATGAATGACCAGATAATGGTGAAAGACCGCCGTAGAATTAGCAGGTATGCCCTCTGGTACTGGGCTGCGATCGCCGACGGGTCGTAGCGTGGTTTGTCTGTTTCCAAGACAGAGGATCCCGTTGTCGAGCTCAACTCTTCCTCAACTGAGCTATTGCTGCCCGACACTGGCACCAATGACTTGTCCGCATCAGCCTCTGAGTCTAGTGCTTGATGAGAAGTTGGGGAAACTGTTTTAGGATTCATAAGAAGATATTTCCGACGGACCAACAGAAGCGATTCTGTAAACTATTGTAACAAAAGGGGGATATCATTAAAACTTAATAAAGGTTCGGCAATCTTCATACCACAATGGTGGAATAACCCATTCCTGGGTAAGAATACTGATTTTTAGTGGACAATTGACGATATGGTTAATGGTGAACGGTCAACGATTACTAGAGTTAACCCTTAGACTTCAATTGGGTATTAGGGTGTGACTTTTCCTAAATTGTTACCAAATGTGTTTAAGATCACAATTTTCCCAACAGTGAATTTTGCTCAATGTTACTTTATTTGCGAATTCACAACTTTGCCTTAATTGACCACCTAGAAGTGGAATTCGGTGCTGGTCTAAATGTATTGACTGGGGAAACCGGTGCGGGTAAGTCCATTATTTTGGATGCCATTGACATTGCCCTGGGGGGAAAAGTCACCAATCGGCTTCGCACAGGGACTAAACGGGCTTTGGTAGAAGCAACATTCTCGGTAGATAACCCCTTGATTGCTTGGTTGAGTGAGCAAGAGATTGACTTACTTGATGAAGCGGATTTGGTCTGTAGCCGGGAGATTACCGCAACAGAAAAAGGCATGCGATCGCGTTCTCGGGTCAATGGCACGATAGTCAATCGGCAACTGATGGAGGGACTGCGTGAGCGCTTGGTAGAAATTACTGCTCAGGGTCAAACAATACAGCTTATTATGCCAGCACGCCAACGAGGGCTACTCGACCTTTACGGCGGTTCCTCTGTGATCCAGCAGCGAGATCGAGTGGCATCTGCCTACATGGCTTGTCAAGAGGCCAAGAAAGCTCTAGAAACACAGCAAAAGTCTCAGCAAGAACTCCTACAACGTCTAGATTGGTTGGAGTATCAAATTCAAGACCTCAGTGGTGCCAACCTTACCGCTCCTGACGAACTCGAACAGCTAGAACTTGAACACCAGCGTCTGAACCATGTGGTGGAACTCCAGCAGAGGAGTTACCAAGTCTATCAAGCACTTTACCATAATGATCACGGGACAAAAGCAAGTGCTGACTTATTGGGTCAAGCGGAAAGTACCTTGCAGGATATGGTAGACTATGATAGTCAATTGCAACCTCTGCTAGACCTAGTCAGTGGAGCATTGGCTCAAGTGGCGGAAGCTGCCCATCAGATTAATGCCTATGGAGATGGACTAGAGACTGATCCGGAACGTCTTCAAGTGGTGGAGGAAAGAATTGGGGTTCTCAAACAAATTTGCCGCAAATATGGACCAACCCTTGCTAAGGCAATCGCTCACTATGAGACCCTACAGGCAGAACTAGAAGAATTAGGCAGTGAAGGTGCATCTCTAGAAGAGTTAGAGAGAAATTATGCCTTGAGGAAGTCAAACGTGACCGATGAATGTGATCAACTGACCAAATTGCGGTATAGGGCTGGGTCAGAACTGGAAAAACAGCTGGTTAACCAGTTAAAGCCCTTGGCTATGGAGAAGGTAAAATTTACAGTGGAAATCAGCCCCATTGTCCCCACGGCAGCTGGTGCCGATCAAGTCACCTTTTACTTCTCTCCCAACCCCGGAGAACCCTTGCAACCTCTTGCTAAGACGGCTTCCGGTGGAGAGATGAGTCGATTTTTACTGGCACTGAAAGCCTGTTTTTCCAGCAGTAACCAGCCAGGAACAACCTTAATTTTTGATGAAATTGATGCTGGGGTGTCTGGTCGGGTAGCAGGAGCGATCGCAGAACGACTCTACCAACTCAGTCAACGCCACCAAGTTCTTTGTGTGACTCACCAACCGTTAATTGCTGCGATGGCAGACCAACATTTTAGGGTGGATAAACAGGTGATTGCTCAACCGATTTCTAGCATTTTGAAACAACCATCTTCCCCTCAAGGTAACCGGTCTGGCAGTACTCAAGTAGTTACCCAAATCCCGGAATCTGGAATGCCCGAGCTTCGAACTGTAGTAAGGATTAGCCTCCTGAATCATCCCCAAAAGCGGCAGGAAGAAATCGCTCAGTTAGCTGGTGGACAGTCGGCTCAAGACGCTATGAATTTTGCGGCTTCCTTGTTGTCCCAAGCTGCTAGCTGGCGTAAGACATGCACAGTGGGAAGACAGGACTAAGGCCAAAGGCGTTGCGTCAGTCTTTGAATGAATAGGAGTAGAGTGGGCATCCTGCCCGCCCCAAAAGATCGCCGAACAGGCAAGATGCCTATTCTACAAAACTCTTAAAATCATTCCATTATTAAGCAACGCCAGGCCAAACAGCTAAATGTTAAAACTTGTGAGGTTGTGATGCATTAGTTTAATAGTTGGATCGCAATTGATTAATTAAGCTACTGACAAATTAATCTAGAATGCACTATAATAATCCAGTCAGGCCATATTTAACTCTCAATCAGACAGAAAAAATCTACTCTCCGGGCCAGCAGAGAAGGTGCTATCTAGGTAATCAACAGATTAGCCTTAAACCCAGATCAATTCGGTTAACTGGCTCTGACGAGTCAATAAGTATCAATCTAAGAGTCAATAAGTATCAAAAAGACGCCATCATTAGATCGCTTCAGCCAAACAAAAGCTTTAGCGCAGGATAATTCTATGGTAGCTGCATCTGTTTATCAACACAATTCAAATCAGGTGGAAAAGGGGAGCATATCTGAGGCAAATTCCTCAGCAGCAGGTTCGCTAGTTGCGGCGGGACAAATGATATCTAACTTCCTGGCACTTTTAAACCGGGAAAGTTTAAAACAAGTAGTCCCAGATGTAGAAAGCTCACTCCACATCGTCAATCAAACCCTGTCGATGCTGGAAGCTCTACTGGAAAACCAAGATTTTGAGAAGGTTCTCCTGGAGATTTTGACTGCGATTACTATCAAGACGGCAGAGTTAATGAAGGCCGACCGAGTAACAATATTTTTTCTGGATGAAGACAAGAAGGAACTTTGGTCGGTAGTGGCAAAGGGAGAGGGAAACAACACCTTAGGAGAACTGCGATTTCCAGCTGATCAGGGCATTGTTGGTGAAGTAGCTACTTTCAAACGGGTGGTTAACGTTCCCTACGATTTTTATGATGACCCTCGTTCTAACACTGCCAAAAAGTCTGACAAAAAAACTGGATATCGCACCTATACCCTGCTAGCATTGCCCCTGTTGAATCGACAGGGAGATTTAGTTGCCGTAGTCCAATTACTCAATAAGGTCAAAAATTCCTATACACAGAACGCTTCCTTAAACGATAAAATTGACCGACAGGGCTTTACTGAGGAAGATCAAAAACTGTTTAAGAATTTTGCCCCTTCGATGCGGCTGGTTCTAGAATCTTCCAAGTCGTTGTACGGAGCTACCCAGAGACAAAGAGCAGCAACAGCACTGATCAAAGCTACAGAATCCCTCAATCTCAGCAGTTTAGATCTACAAGAAACCCTCACGCGGGTGATGGATGAGGCGAAAACGCTGATGAAAGCCGACCGTAGTACCCTGTGGCTAATTGACCGAGAGCGTAATGAACTGTGGGCGCAAATTCCCCAAGCGGATGGTTCCTCCCAAGAAATCCGGATCCTAATGGGGGTTGGCTTTGCCGGCAAGGTAGCTCAAAGCGGTGAAGCTCTAAATATTCCTTTTGACCTATATGATCATCCCAATTCTGACAATTCTAAAAAAGTTGATCAGGAATCTGGTTATCGCACCTGTAGCCTGTTGTGTATGCCAGTGTATAACTCCAATCAAGAGTTAATAGGTGTAACCCAGCTAGTCAACAAGAAAAAGACCGGTGATAATGATCCTTACAATCCGAATGATTGGCCTGAAGCTCCGGAATGCTGGCAAGCAAGTTTTAATCGGATTGATGAAGAATACATGAAAGCCTTCAATATTCAAGCTGGGGTAGCCATACAGCGAGCGAAACTGTTTGCCACCATCAAACAGCAGGAACAAATTCAGCGGGATATGCTGCGCAGCCTCAGTAATGGGGTTATTTCCACCGATAAAACCGGTAAGATTATCGCTACCAATGAAAGTGCCAAGAAATTGCTGGGGTATGACCATGGAGACAGCTTGGAGGGGTTATCGGTTAGTCAGTTTATTAACATCAAAGGGGGAAATTTTGCTCAATGGCTCCAGAACGCTTTAACTGCCAAGACAGCAAAAGACAGCCGTCAGTACTACCCCGACCAAACCCTGATCTCCCAGGGGTTAGAATCAAGCAAGCATTGTGTGAATCTTTCGATTAACTCTATTGCTGATGCCAGCGATCAAACCCATGTCTATGCTGCATTGGTAGTCATGGATGACATTAGTGATGAAAAACGCCTCAAGACTACCATGTATCGCTATATGACCCAGGAGTTAGCAGAGGAATTACTTAAGCTTGATGACCATAAATTAGGAGGCGATCGCAAAGAGGTATCCGTTCTGTTCTCCGATATTCGTGGCTATACTGCCTTGACCGAAAGTTTAAAGGCAGAAGAGGTCGTGCGTATGCTCAACGACTATTTTGAGTCGATGGTGGATGCAATTTTTGAATATAAAGGTACCCTCGACAAATACATTGGCGATGCGATTATGGCTGTTTTTGGTTCGCCCTTGCCCCAAGAGGATCATGCTTGGAGAGCAGTGCAAACAGCTTTAGAGATGCGCCGCCGTCTCAAAGAGTTTAATCAGCAACGTGTTGAAACTAATCGAAAACCTTTAAAGATCGGCATTGGGATCAACTCCGATAGCGTCATTAGTGGTAATATCGGTTCAACTAAACGAATGGAGTTTACCTCTATTGGTGATGGAGTCAATTTAGGTGCTCGCTTGGAAACAGCTAGCAAGCAGTACGGTTGTGACATCCTAATTAGTGAAAATACTTACAGAGCCTGTCCTGAACAGATCTTGGCCAGGGAATTGGACAAGGTAATTGTTAAGGGCAAGACCAAGCCAGTATCCATTTATGAATTGGTGGGTCTAAAATCTGAACCGATTTCGGAGTACAAAGAACGAATCATTGAACATTACGATAAAGGCCGTCAGTATTACCTCCAGCGACAGTTCGCCCAAGCCATGGGTGAGTTTGGCACCATTCTAGAAAAATATGACAAAGATGACCAAGCCTCTTTATTGCACCTGAACCGTTGTCAGCGTTTTCTTCAAGAACCTCCTAAGGATGACTGGGATGGTGGCTGGAAGTTGTTAGAGAAATAGTCGTTAGTCCTTAGTAATTGGTAAAAGGATAATTGCGGGTTATAGCAATTATCAGCAGCGTTTGAGCAACATTGCTTATCCTTTTAAGGCAAAAGGCAAAAGGCAAAAGGCAAAAGGCAAAAGGCAAAAGGCAAAAGGCAAAAGGTAATACTAAAGAGGGTTTTAAGCGATGCAGCGCCGACCTGAAGGGAGCCAGTGCCTTCATGATGGGCTCCCCCCCATGAGCAACGGTTGTAGTTTCCACGGGGCTTACAGGGATG